>CANSKM010000118.1 GCA_947647475.1 uncultured bacterium | reverse complement strand
GTTCAAGGCTGATGCATATTGCACATTGAGCAAAGAAAAAAACGATGTCCAGCTTTCAAACTACGCTTCAATTGTAAAACAAAATCATTCACCCTTTTTAAAAAGAGGGCTTGTACTCTTCAGGTTTGAAGACAATTACCCGTTTTTTATCAAAAAACTTATTAAAAACACAGAATATGACTATTCTTTAATTGAAAAAGACATAAGAAAAAACAGAGAAAAATTTACCGTGCCGCATTTCCTCTGCTTTTTCCTAAAATCATTATTTCGCGTTGTAAAATATAAAATTTTAAAGCTTTTTAGCCGTTAGCATCCGTAACTTTAACTATTTTGCCCCGTATAAATTTGTTTTATAAAAAGTTTCAATCTTATCAAACGGAATTTTTTCAAAATTATCATATAAATCCGTGTGGTTTGCACCTTCAATGATTAAAAGCTCTTTGTTTTCGCCTTTTAATTTTTTAAATGCATCCTCTGAAAAGTATCTGCTGTGCGCATTTTCGCCATGCAACATTAAAACGGCACTTCTAATTTCATCCGAAAACACAAGTATCGGCTGGTTTATAAACGACATGCACCCTGTTACGTTCCACCCCTCATTAGAATTCAAAGAGCGCGGGTGATATCCTCTTTCTGTCTTATAATAGGCATAATAATCTTTTAAAAACTGCGGCGCATCTTCGGGCAGAACATCCGGAACTCCGCCTCCTCTTTTATATTCGCCGCCTTTGAGTTGATTTTTAAAATCTTCAATCCTTTGGGCATTTAAGCCTTTTTTCATCTCATATCTTGCGTTTTCATCCGTTTTATCAAAATACCCGAAAGCATTAACTCTGCTCATATCATACATTGTGGAGGTCACTGTCGCTTTTACCCTTGTGTCAAGCGCTACAGCATTTAAGGCCATTCCGCCCCAGCCGCAAATTCCAAGAATTCCGATTTTTTCAGGGTCAATGTTTTCTTGCACCGAAAGAAAATCAACAGCAGCCATAAAATCTTCCGTGTTGATATCCGGAGATGCCATATATCTTGGTTCTCCGCCGCTTTCCCCGGTATACGATGGATCAAAAGCAAGGGCTATAAAGCCGCGTTCTGCAAGGGTTTGTGCATAAAGGCCCGAAGCCTGCTCTTTTACTGCACCAAAAGGCCCTGAAACAGCAACTGCCGCGCTCTTACTTTTGGAGTTTTTAACGTCCTTAAAAGATTTTGGCGTGTATAAATCCCCGACAAGCTCAATTCCATAACGGTTTTTAAACCTTACCTTTTTAACATCAACCTTGTCTGATTTCTCAAAAGTCTTATCCCAAGGCTCATTATGCGTTTTTGCCAAAGTTTCCATGGAAACACCTCCTAAAACAAATATAATCAATAAAACTAAAATTTTCTTAAACATTCTAGCCTCTTTTCACCTTTCTTACAACCCTTGCGGGCACTCCAAGTGCAACCGAATTTTTTGGAACATCTTTTGTCACAACAGCTCCAGCCCCGATTATCGCGCCATCTCCAATTGTAACGCCCTTTAAAATCGTTGCGTTTGAACCTATCCAAACATTTTTCCCGACCCTTATCGGCGCAGGACAAACATTTTGCCTGTTTTTTGGGTCTTCATCATGGCTAAGTGTTGCAAAGGTAACATTGTGGCCGATTAGAACCCCATCATCAATAAAAATTCCGCCCTGGTCCTGAAATTTACAGCAGGCATTTATAAACACATTTCTCCCAACCGTAATGTTTTTCCCGCAATCCGTGTAAAACGGCGGAAAAAGCCTGAAGCTTTTATCAACCTTTTTCCCTGTAAGCTTTGAAAAAATTTCAACAATTTCATCCGGCGTATGATATTTACTGTTTAAATCCATTGTAATTTTAAGCGCCTCCTGGGACAAAAGATGAAAAGTTTCCATTAAAGGCCCTGTGGCATCAACAGGTTTCTCTGCGCTCATATATTCATAAAATTCAGTCAAATCAAGCATTTTTATTTCCTTTTTTTTAATTATTTACAATTTTTTTAAAAATAGCAAATGCTTATATTAAATATTTAAAAATGCTTGACAGGCATATTTAAGCCCGATAAGATTTAAAAATGGAAATAAGAGTTTTAAAATATTTTTTGGCAGTTGCGCGCGAAGGAAGCATCACAAAAGCTGCAAATTCGCTCCACTTAACCCAGCCCACTTTAACCCGCCAGCTTCAGGACCTTGAAAAAGAATTAAACCAAAAGCTGCTTCACCGCGGCAAATACAAGGTAACCTTAACCCAAGAAGGCCTTGTTTTAAGAAAAAGGGCAGAAGAGATAATTGAGCTTGTTGAAAAAACAAAAACGGAATTTCAAAGCGAAAAAAACACAATAACAGGAAATATCTTTATTGGCGGCGGCGAATCCGACACGATAAAATACATCGCAGAAATTTTAAAAGAAATTCAAGAAGAATTCCCAAAAATTAAATTTCACACATATTCAGGAAACGCCGAAGATGTCGTAGAAAAGCTCGACCGTGGGCTTTTGGACTTTGGAGTATTAATTCAGCCGATTGATATTTCAAAATATGACAGCCTTCCTTTGCCTGAAAAAGACAGATGGGGCGTCATTATGAGAAAAGACAGCCCGCTTGCAAAAAAAGAATATATTACCCCAAAAGACTTAACCGGCATCCCGATTTTAGCCTCCAGGCAAATGTCTCCGAAATATTCAAAACAAAGCGGTTTTTTGGATTGGTTTGACGGAAATTATGAAAATTTGAATATTACAGGCACCTTTAACCTTGTCTACAATGCAGCAATAATGGTGAAAGCGGGGCTTGGCTATGCAATTTCTCTTGATAAACTTATAGATACATCAAGCGAAAGTGAACTCTGTTTTGTGCCGCTTTATCCAAAGCTTGAATCCGGGCTTGATATAGTTTGGAAAAAAGGACAGGTCTTTTCGCCTGCCGCAGATATTTTTTTAAAAAAACTTAAAGAAAAATTCGGCCAAAACATGTAGTCTGCCCAATAAAATTATATTTCAGGTATAATAAACAAACGGGCAATAAATTAAGGATGAAAAAACCGTGGAAGAGATTTTATTTCCAATAGTTGCAAAGATTAACGAATATTTATCAAACTATATTTTAGTCACCCTGCTTGTGGGCGTTGGCGTTTGGTACACGTTTAAAACCCGCTTTGTCCAGATAAGATGCTTCCACGAAGGCTTAAAAAACGTTTTTGGCCCGATACATATTTTTGACAAAAACCACAAAAGCATGACCTCCTTTCAGGCCCTTGCTACGGCTGTTGCAGCCCAAGTGGGAACAGGAAACATTGTTGGTGCCTCCGGTGCCATTCTTGTTGGCGGCCCCGGGGCCATTTTTTGGATGTGGGTCATTGCCTTTTTTGGAATGGCAACAATTTACGCAGAAGCCACTCTTGCTGTTAAAACAAGAATAATTGAGCCTGACGGCCACATTAAAGGCGGCCCGGTTTATTATATCACCCAGGCTTTTAAAGGGCGCTTCGGGAAATTTTTAGCCGCATTTTTCGCTGTTGCAATCATTCTTGCACTTGGCTTTATGGGCTGCATGGTGCAGTCAAATTCAATCGCATATTCTATGCAGACTGCCTTTGGAATTCAACCCTGGATTATAGGGCTTTTGCTTGTAATAGTTTGTGCCGTAATTTTTGTCGGCGGGATTAAGCGCTTGGCTTCTGTGACAGAAAAAATCGTACCTTTTATGGCGCTATTTTTCATAATCGGCTGTCTTATAATTTTAATTGCACGCATACAATATATCCCTGAAACCTTTGGTATGATTTTCTATTACGCCTTTAAGCCACAGGCAATTTTGGGCGGAAGCTTTGGTTATGCAATAAAAACGGCTTTGAGCCAGGGGGCAAAACGCGGATTGTTTTCAAACGAGGCTGGCATGGGTTCAACTCCGCACGCTCACGCCCTTGCAAACGTTAAAAACCCGCACACTCAGGGAACTGTCGCCATGATTGGCGTTTTTATCGACACATTTGTAATTTTAACCCTGAACGCCTTGATTGTAATTTCCACGCTTTATACAAACGACGGACCGCTATCCGGCGGCTATGCAGGAGGGATTACAGAGATATTAAACAAGACAAACCTTGTGCAGACTGCTTTTGGGACAATCTTTGGAAACTCCGCAGGGGCAATTTTTGTTGCCATTTGCCTTTTGTTCTTTGCCTTTTCAACAATTTTAAGCTGGAATTTATTCGGAAAAATAAATGTGGTTTATCTTTTCGGGAAACGTTTTCCGAAAGCCGCAAAACTAACCTACACCGTGCTTGCGCTTGGTTTTATTATGCTTGGAAGCCTTGTTTCAAGCGATTTTGTGTGGGAATTGACTGATATGTTTAACAATTTAATGGTAATTCCAAACACAATAGCCCTCTTTGCCCTCACAGGGGTAGTAATTGCAATGGCGAAACATTCAAAAACTTAAATTTTTTCCGCTTTTCGCTTCATTCGATATTCGGCGGCGGCGGTAAAGATGGCATCAGATGAAGAATTTAGCGCAGTTTCAAGGCTGTCTTGAATTACGCCGATTATAAACCCGACACCAACAACCTGGATTGCAACATCATTTGAAACCCCAAAAAGCGAACAGGCAAGGGGGATTAAAAGCAAAGAACCGCCCGCAACGCCGGATGCTCCGCAGGCTGCAAAAGAAGCTAAAATTGCAAGGATGACAGCCGTTGCAAAGCTGATTTCAATTCCAAGCGTGTGCACGGCAGCAAGGGTCATAACAGTAATTGTGACTGCAGCCCCGCTCATGTTAATCGTCGCCCCTAAAGGAATTGAAATAGAATAAATATCCTTATCCAGCCCCAATTTTTCGCAAAGCGCCATATTTACAGGAATATTTGCAGCGGAGCTTCTTGTAAAAAACGCAGTAATTCCGCTTTCTTTAAGGCAAGTTATAACAAGCGGATACGGATTTTTCCTTGTTACAAGGAAGACTATAACAGGGTTTGAGACAAAATATACAAAAAACATACAAAAGGCAAGAAGCAAAATAAGTTTGCCATATTCACCAAAAATCTCCGCGCCGCTTGATGATACAGCGCCAAACACAAGGCCCATAATTCCAAACGGAGCAAGATTTATAATTTTGCACACAACCCAGGAAACACATTTTGCAGCATCAGCCAGGAAATTTTTAGCAGAATCCGATGCAACACTTTTCATTCCAAGGCCAAAAATTACGGCCCAGAAAAGTATTCCTAAATAATTCCCTAAAGACAAGGACGCCACAGGGTTTGAGACAATATTTGCC
>CANSKM010000117.1 GCA_947647475.1 uncultured bacterium | reverse complement strand
ATTCTTTGAATTTTTTACCAGCTGAAAATGCAGGAACTGTTTTAGCAGCGATTTTGATTTCTTTGCCGGTTTGAGGGTTGCGGCCAACTCTTGCAGCTCTTTTTCTTGATTCAAAAGTACCAAAACCAACTAAAGTAACTTTTTTGCCTTTAGCAACTGTTTTTTCAACAGTGTCTAAAAGAGCAGCAATAACTTCAGTTGTTTGTTTTTGTGATAATTTAGCTTGTGCGCTAACTTCTTTTACTAATTCTTCTTTGTTCATCCTCTGAACCCCTTTCTATCATTAGTTACTCCTTTATTATACCTATAAATCCTTTCTTTGCAAGGACTTTACACAATTTTACATTTAAAATCCGCCTTCTGTATGGTTTTTTGGGGTAATTTCAGTGAAATTTTGAAGAAAAATTTGTTTAAATATTTTTTGCACCGTTGCAGGCCCAGTATTAAAATTAAATATCTAAAAGAATGAAGCTGATAATGCCCTTAATACTCATTCTTTGTTACAGAAAAGCGAATGTTTTTATAAAAATAATTTAAAATCTGATAAGCATTATAGCCCTTGTTTGCAAGGTTATTTGCACCATGCTGGCTCATCCCCACGCCATGCCCGTTTTTCCTGATGCCATCGTCATACCCCGGAACAGATTTAATATACGGTAAATCTTTCGCCCAAACAGCACCGGATACAACGGTTTTGCCGCCTGATGCCGCATGGTAGTATGCAGGAATAATTTTGCCGTTGTGGGTTAAAACAATTCCCCTTGTTTCAAGCACGGCACGGGTTGTTTGCTTGGTCTCGGATGATGCTCCGCCATAGGTTTGGTCTAACGGTGTATCTTTAAGGTCATATCCCATGGATTTTCTTTTGCCGAGGTTTGCAATTGCATAGCTTCTTGCGGCAATCGCCTGAGCCTTGTGCGCTTCGATATTCCAAACAGAAGGCATTTCAGAGGGCACAACCCCCATCAAATATTCTTCCAAAGGCACATTGTTTACAACAATTAACTTTTTATTGTAATTATAGATTATCATATCGCCCCTGTACCACTTTTTCTTTGTGGCAAGGAAGCCTTTGGGGTCTTTGTTTTGAATAACAATATAATTTGTGCCGAGGCTGTAATATTTTCCATTAATTCTTATAACAATAATGTCATTATGGGCTTTAATTGTATATGGCACAAGGGCCTTTGTATAATATAAAGGTTTTTTTGTTCTGCCATCTAAAATTTGTCCCGCTTTGGATGTTCCAACGTATGTTTGTTTAATGTTTTCATCAAGACCGATTCTTATGGCATGACAGGGGGCCATATTAAAAAATATAGTTAAAAGTGTGATTATTAATGTGATGCAATACTTTTTCATATTTTAATTTTATTAAGACCTGCCCATATAGTCATCAAACAAATACAGTATTTATGTTTGTGTAGTATTTTTATCATCTTTGAATGTAGAAATAATCTTAAACGCAAGTTCGCGTCCTGCCTCTTTTTCTGCGGCTTTTAAATATTCAAGGGCCATAAAATATTTTTTATTCTCTTCCTGCCTTCTTTGCCAAAAGCAGTCGAAAACACCTTTTTCTATTTCTACACCCAAGGCTTGAACTTCCCTTATTATAAAATCTGCCATTAAATTCTTCTTCTCATTGTCTGAATTTTGAATTAAATTTACGGCATTTGTTATAACAGGATCCGCATCATACCAACGCTTGTTCATATACACAATTAAGCATAGAAAAATCTTATTCAAAAGTCAATTATGTAATAATTTCTTAAAAATTTACCCTATAGCGCCTTATATTAAGACTTTCGGTTGTTTATTAAATTAAATCCGGACGGCGGATTTTTGTCCTTAAAACGCTTTCATCATGCCTGAATTTTTCAATTTCGGCATGGTTTCCATCCAAAAGAACTTCAGGCACTTTCATCCCCCGATATTCTCTTGGCTTTGTATATTGGGGGTGTTCAAGCCTGCCATTCAGGCTTTCTGAAAAACTGTCATTTACGGAGGATTCTTCCTTGTTTAAAAACCCGTCTAAATGCCTTGAAACGCTGTCCATAATGCATAATGCGCCAAGTTCTCCGCCTGTTAAAACATAATCGCCCAAAGAAATTTCCCTCGGTTTTAATCCAAGGCGCACCCTTTCGTCAAACCCTTCGTATCTTCCACAAAGAAGGATAATCTGGTCTTTTTTTGAAAGTTCAAGGCTGATTTTTTGGTTGTAAGGTTCTCCCTGCGGAGTAAGCATTATAAATTCAGAATTTTCGGTACGTTCAATGCTCTCATACGCTTCAAATATGGGTGGTGCCATTAACACCATGCCTGAAGAACCGCCGTATGGAGTATCATCAACTTTCCTGTGCTTATCGTGGGTAAAATCCCTGAAATTAATCGTGTTTACGGTAATAACGCCTTTTTCGATGCCCCTTTTCATAATGGAATAGGAGCAATAATCTTTTATAATATCGGGAAAAAGGGTTAAAACATCGTAGCGCACTTAAAAATTCTCCAAAAACATTATAAAAGCCCTTCAATCGGCTTGATTACAACCTTTTTCTTCTTTATATCAACAACAGGAACAAGCTCTTTTGCAAAAGGAACGAGTATTTCGCCCCTTGTATCATCTTTTGTTTCACCAAGAGGCTTTATGCAAAGAAGGTCATTTCCGGATGAGGTTTTAACATCAACGATAACACCAATGAGCTCATCCTCGTTATCAAAAGCATTCAGGCCGATTAAATCCTGAATTAAAAATTCATCATCCTCTAAATTTTTCTCTACATCTTCTTTTTTAATGTAAATATTTTGGCCTTTGTAGGGAAGAAGTTCATCAATAGAATTTATCTCTTTAAACTTCATAAGGGCATAATTTTTGTGAAATTTCACGCTTTGAACGGTAAAAACTTCCCCAATACCTTCTTTTTGGCCGTCTTTTCTTATTACAACCTTTTTAAGGTGTGAAATTACATCCGCATTTGAATATCCGACTTTAGCAATACCCAAAATGCCGTGAAAATTTAATATTTTTCCTACAGATATAATCCCTTCCATAACAAAAGGGATTATATCATAAAAATTACATCGAAACATTTTCTATTGATAATAAGGTTCGCTGTTTTTTCTAAACAAACGCTGAATTAAAGGGTTTGAACTTTTGATATAATATTTATCATCAAGCGGATTTTCAACATCTTCCATATCTTTGTCATAATCTGACGTATGGAGAATTTCGCCGTCTTCTCTGTCATACACAACATCCCTTGTTGGCATGCCGCCTTTTAAGAATGTTCTGCAAACCGGGATGTCGCTTTTTTCATCTTCATAATAGGCAAAGGATGCAACAGTGCCGTCTTCATTTTTTACAAATTCAATAACTTCGCCCTGTCTTGTACGGTATCTTTCCATATTGTCTTTAAAAGGCCCAACGTGGGTAAGTTCACCCGTTTTTACGGCATATCTTAAATATTTAAGTTTAAGGTATCCTTTTTCATCCATATATAATTCGGTGTTTTTTCCCGTCGAATCATATACTTTTAATCTTTTAACAGTGCCGTTTTCATCAAGCATGATTTTATATGTGGTTCTGTTGTAATCATAAGGATTTAGAAGCGATACTTCATATACATCATTTTCATCTCTGCTGATTTCTTTAACAGGCTCATCCTGATAATATCTGTCCGCCCAAATTTGGCCATAGAAGGTTTTTACGTTATATGTATCGTTGAATTTTGTATAGCCGTCTAAATCTCTCTGATAATCTGCTTTATTTACTACAGGCAGCTGCTCTTCTTCAGGCACTTCCTGTTTTACAACAGGTTTTACATTGTATTTAGCGCTGAATATTACATTTCCGTCGACATCATAAACTATATCTTGCAAAGGTGTTCCATGGTCAAACGTTGTAATACATTCAGGACACATTGTTTCTTCGTCTATATAGCTTGCAATTGAAGTTATATAACCTTCCTTATCATGTTCTACTTCAACAACGGAACCGTCACGTTTTCTAAACACCGTCACTTCTTCATCAGAGCAATCAAGCTTTTCAAGAGGCGGGAAAATCACCGCATCTTTTTCTTGACGGTATATCTCAATTCTGGAACTTACTTCGCCCGTAATTGATGATTTTCTCATATGATAATCTGCATATATTTTTTTGCTTTTCGGATAAGTTGCAGAAGTCTTGGGCTCGGTATCTCCTTCTTTTTCAAAGGTTTCAATTGTTTTTACGGTTCTGCCGTCGTCATATTTTGTTATGGCAAGCACTTCACCGTTTCCGGCTTTATAAAACGTTGTTCTTTCGCCCGGAACATCGTCTTCATTTTCACCTTCTTTTAAGGGTCTTGAAGACGTGAATTTTGAGCCTGAATATCTGTAGCCCAAATATGTTGCAAGTTCTTCTTTTTCTCCAAACATCATTTCCGTTGTTGCATAATTGAGCTTGCCATCTTCAATGTAGAGATACCCTTCATCAGGATTTCCTGTCGGGCTTGTTATATAGTGTTTAATTTTTTTATCTTCATCAAGTCTTATTTCGCCTGCAGGCAGTTTGTCGTTTCCGATAAGCTTTATATGTTTTGTTCCATCCGGCATAGTTTCGCTGATTCTTGCAAGCACCCTTTTGCCGTCAGCCGTATGAGCAAAGAATTTTCTTCTTTCAACACCGTTATCCAGCTGTCTTACGCTTGTACTTAAAGTAGGAATTGGCGCACCGTTTATTTTACCGGTTTCATCGATTGCGTTTTTGAAGTGCTTTGAACGGGTAAGTTTGCCTGCGTTAACATCTACACGCTGAAGCATAGAATCATCTGCGCGGTAGGTTGAAGTTGTTTTTGCAACAAACGCACCGTTTTCAAGAGTTATATCTTCAAATTTTTGATGAATTTTTCCGTTTTTATAAGTTTTAATCTCTTTTGGGGCTTCATCTTCTTTGTGTTTAAAGATTAAAGATTTTTGCAAAACACCGTCTTCATATTGCAAAACTGCAGCTTTGCCTGATTCAAAATCTACAACAAGCTTTCCTGTCAAAGGTTCGCATTCTTCATCGTATGCAATGCCGTCTTCAAAAATGCCGTCAAATTCTTTGCCATTTAATGTAACAATTTGAATTTTATCGTGTTTTACAGACTTTGCAGGTTTTAAAACTTTTGAAGTTTTAGCGGTTTTTGGCTCCCCGGCTTCTTCTACAGAATCGGCTGCCCCTTCAAAGCCTAAGCTCTGCTCTTCTGTCGGCTTATCCGCAGGTTTCTCTGTTTTAATTACAGGTTCGCCATCTTTGTTATCACCGTTTGCGGCCGCAAGGGC
>CANSKM010000116.1 GCA_947647475.1 uncultured bacterium | reverse complement strand
CTGTATAAATTGAAATTAGAGAATCTTTATCATATTGGGCTGCGCCAACACCTGAGATATTTATTTTTGCTTCATCCATGCGCTTTGTCATTACAGGGGCAAGAGCTGCCAGCAACAATGACGCCACCAAAAGCGCCATAAGCATTTCCACAAGCGAAAATGCGCATTTTTGGGTTGATTGAACACCCGTCATTGCGAGCGACCACCAAAAACTACGTATTGAGCGCGGCAATCCAGGAAAAGTAGGTTTAGAGGATGTTTTTTGGTTTTCTTCCTCCAGCGACATTGGTTTCTGGATTGCTTCGGCCGCTGTCGCTTTACCTCGCAATGACGGTTGCCCATTGAATGATTGTCTGCTCGCAATGACGGTGTTCGTTGAATGATTTTCATAGGAATTGTCAGGCAATGCCTGACCTACGAGGGAGCGCGCCGGTTGAGCGCATGCCATTGAATTTTCTTTTAACTTTCTTTCGGCGAAAAAGCGCAAAATTTCGCGCGGCCGAAAACTTTTTGCGCAAAATGCGCACAGCAAATTTTCTTTCATTTTCTGTAACCTTTTTTAACGATAAAACAATTTCTAATTTAGATAAAACAATTTCTTAATTAAGAATATAGCATATTAAATTTTGCATTTCAATTAATTTCATCCCCGTGCATTATTCAAAAACGCCAAAAGCAAGGCGACACCTTTGAAAGCCTTTACTTACCTTGTTAAAGAAAGAAGTACATCCTGCGGGTAAACTTCGTTTAAAACCCCTTTTGTTGCAGCAAGGATGCAAAATTCAACACTTTCCCCGGGGGCAATTCCAAGGTCTTCAAAGGATATTGAGATTTCAATCGTATCACGGTAAGCGTAGTTTACTCTTTTTAACAATTGGGAAATCCAAAGGCCGCCAAAGGTTGATTTAGCAAGGGCCAAGGGGAGCATTTCCGTGTCGTTAAAAGAAAACGAAACTTCGTGTGTAAATTGGTTTTCAATAATCGGGTAAATGTTTTCTGTTTTGCTCACAGTCCTTACGGGGCTAAGGATATTCTGGTTTTCGCTTCTAAAGTATAAGAAAATTTGGTTTCTTAAGAAATGTTTCGAATTCGTAATATTTTTCTTGTTCAATTCAAATTTGAAGTAAACATT
Organism: uncultured bacterium; assembly: GCA_947647475.1. Taxonomy (GTDB): domain Bacteria; phylum Cyanobacteriota; class Vampirovibrionia; order Gastranaerophilales; family Gastranaerophilaceae; genus MGBC122484. The sequence goes on along the minus strand of CANSKM010000116.1, from coordinate 4,178 downwards.
TGTGTCGTCATTTCCGTAATAAATGCCCTTAATGGTTTTGTCGGCAGAGAATGTAGGGCTGTCCGGGAGGAAAATGTATCCTGCATCGGCCCAATTATCAACGTTTTCATCCACAACGCCGTCAATTATGGGGGAAATTGCCCTTCTTGGTTCCCTTACGGGCTTTCCTATGATTGAAATTAAAGGAATATCAAGATACCCCGGGTGCGGCTCGTTTAAGATTTTGTAAACATTTTTTAAGTGCGCCCTGAAGAGATAATCGAAAATGTGGTCATTTCCGGATTCGTTCGGCTCACCATACCACCAAAACCAGTCTGAGCCTTGAGCGATGAAGATTTCCTGTTTTGCTTTGTCGATAATTTCTTCCGCAGCAGCCTTTGCCTTTGGGTTTTTGGCTTCTGACAGCAATTTTTCTTTAACTTCTTCAAGCTTTGTCCTTGTTTTATCAAGATAAAGCCAGGCAACGTTTTTGGTGGGCTCGCCTATCCAAAGGTCGAAATTTCTGTTAATCCCGCTTCCTGAGGATAAATCTTCAAGAATATTCGGTTCGGATTTTCCTAAAAAGTCGCTGACCAAAACGGTTTCAAGGCTCGGGTCGTTTTCAATTAAAGAATAGAGCGTGTTTAAGAACTCGTCTCCGTCGTTTGCATAGCTTTCCCAACAGTTTTCTCCGTCCATTGCAATTGTTAAGAGGTGCTCTTCCTTTGGTGAATTTTCAAGCTTGTTTTGAATGGTCTTAATTTTTTCATAGAAATCATTTGCGGCAATTTCGCCTTCATAGTTTCCGTAGCCAAACCCTACAAGGTTTGCAAAGAAAGAATCCGCAAAGATGATGTTTGTTTTGGTGTCATCGTTCATTTTGTAGTTTATGCAAAGGTCGAACGGGTCTTCAAGGTTTCCTTCAAAATCTCTTGTAAATTCTTTTTTAATGGAATTTGCCAAAATGCCTTCATCCGCAACGGTCCATTTCACGCCGAGGCTTGATAATAATTCTACCGCTTTTTTGCTTATGCACTGCTCGGGAAGCCAAACGCCCTTTGGCCTTTTTCCGAAAAATTCTTCAAATTTATCCAGGCTTTTTTTGGTTTGCTCATAGGCGTCTTCTTCCATAAGCTTTGATTTTTCGGGAAGATTTTCAGAATATTGATATTTATCTTCGTTAATATCCAATAGCAAAGGTAAAATCGGGTGATAGAAAGGGTTTGTGGAGATTTCAATTCTGTTTTGGGATTGAAATTTTTTGTATAAATCCGGAAGTTTTCTAAAGATTTCAAGCTGGATGTTGAAAATTTCTTTCCTGTCTTCAAGCGTGTAATTTTTTTCTTTGTCCATAAGCTTTTGAAGACTTGGGAACATTTCAACAAATTTTTTATCAATCCAACAGAGGGTGAAATTTGCCATAATATCGGCATATTCCTGGTTATCAAAAGCATCTGCGCTTATGTTTTCTTTTGAATATCTTTTGTTGTAAAGGCTTGCATAATATGGCCTTTTTAAAATCATATTCGCATAGTTTGCATCAAAAAAATGCTGAAGGATAAAGTTTTTATCTTCAACGCTTAGCGTTTCAACATCGCTTATTAAAAGCCTTGAGTGGATGTCGTGGACCCCTTTTAAATATCTTTCGATTGAACCCACCAAAACGGGAGATATGTTAAAATTCAGGCGGATATTTTTAAAGTTTTCAATTCGCCAGAGCATATCGTAATAATCTTTTGAAGAGTGGAGCCGAACCCAAGGCATAAGAAAGTCTTCAGTGTAGCTTTCCTGATATATGGGCTGGTGAAAGTGCCAAATGAATGCTATGTTTAACTTCTTTGTCATACAAAATCCAATTTCTTCAAGACAAATTATAGCATGGTTTTTAAAGTTTGTGACGGATAAAATCTACTTTATCTTTTTTAAGGACGACAGGAAGTTGTTGTGTTCAACATCGCCATCCACGGAAGTTAAGAAGATTTCACAATCTTTTTCATCGGCCTCAATCGGAGGCAGATGTTTTAATTCTGATGAGTAATAATTTGCATCATTTCTGCTGCTTAAAGGCATTTTGTTTGCAAGGCTTGATAAGGAGAATTTCCTTAAAAATCCTGCAGCGCCTTTGTTTTTGTTGCTGAATTTTGTATAAATTCTTAAAATTGCATCGGATGTATCAAGGTTGTAACACCCTACAATATAGCTGCTCAACTGAGGCGAAGAAGATTTTATCTTCAAAAGTTTTACAAAGTTTTTATCAAGATAAAGTTCGCCTGAAATTTTATCGAAATTTCCTTCGGGAATGTTTACGATGTCTGAAAAAATTGAAGGGCTGATTGTAACAAGCGGGTTTCTAAACAAAGATGCAAACTTCATCAAATATTCAACAAGCCCTATCTTTTGAATTTGGCCGTTGTTTATTGCAAATTTTATTTGGCCGCTCAGTTTCATTGAATCATCCGTATTTATTTCAATTAAGCCGGATGCTTTGCCTGAAATTTCCCTTGGAAGGTTTAAAAGTGTTGTTGTCATTGTGTCTGAGTTTACATCTTTAACCCCAAGGCGAAGGTAATATTTGTGTTTGGTTAAATCGCACAAAACTTTAATTGTTGAAATGCCTTCCGCGATATCAAATTTGTTTGAATGCAAATCGAGCTGATTGTTTTTTAGGGTTAAATTTGCGATAAGGTTTCCAAAATCAATATCTTTGTATTTGCCCTCTTTCAGCCTAAACACACATTTTTCAATTATTATATTGTTTGTATCAAAAGTGACAACGTTATCGTCGTGGTTTTCTGTGCCTTCGTCCGTTGCGTTATTTTGGGCGATATCTGTTTGCGGAGTTTGGTTAAAGGAATTCATCAGCTTTTCAAGGTCCATTTTATCAAGCTCAAAATCAAGGTTTCTTATAACAATTGGGTATTTAATCGAGCTTTTAATGTCTCCTGCAAAATTAAAATTAGAGCGTTTGAATTTTCCGTTTGATTTTATATGGATAGTGTCTGCATCCGTAAATAAATCTGCGTTTTTAATGAAAATCCTCTGAGACGGAATTCTTATATCATTTGATGTGATTTTTCCTTTAATAACAGGGGTTTCATTTTCGTTTACAATATAAAGTTTTCCCTGGAATTTGCCGCCTTTAAAGAGTTTTTGACCTGCTAAGATGTTTAAAAATTCGCTTGGAAGCGGGTTTGGAATTTCAAACCCAAAAGCTTTCATATCGGGAATTTCTTTTGTGATATCGAACCTGCCCCTTAAAGTTACAACAGGCTTTACTTTTGAACCTTTTGTAAGTTCTTGTGCGATGTAATAATTCACTTCTTTTAAATCAAGATATTTCCCTTCAACATGCATATCCGCTTTAACGGCCCTGTCATATGTTGTCGGCGTTAAAGAGGTGCCATCTACAAGGATATCATCTCCTTTTGCAAGTTTTGACATTAAAACAATGTCAATTTTATCGTAAATTGATTTTACAATAATCTTCGTTCCGGCCTTTGCGCCTCCCTTTATATCTCCGTTTGAATCTGTTTTTATGATTTCAAGCGGAATCCCTGCAAGCGGAGAAAGGTAATCTTTTGCAAATTCGTTGTTTGCTGCTGTTTCTATGTTTACTTCCGTTTCGACGGATTTCATATAGTCTTTAACTGTACCTTGAAGTGCAACTTTATTTGTTGAATTTTTCCCGTAATATCCGATGAAATCCTTTAGTTCAATTGTTTCAGGGGTAATTTGAACAAGTCCTTCATTTATGCTTAAAGGCATATTGTTTAAAGGGATAAGCTTCATATAGCCTTTATTTAAAACAACTTTTCCCTGCATACCTTTGGCTGTGAGGTCAATATCAAAGTCAAAATTGCCGCTTAAATTATTAAAGAATGAAAGAATTTCACTTCCGTTTGGAATGACTAAATCCGTATTAATTAAATCTACAACATCTTCAACTTTAAATTTTTTCGATGAAACATTTGTGGTAAGGCCTTTTTCGTTTGAACCGAGGGCGTTTATATGAACGCTTGAATTGTTTATTTTAAAGATGCAATCATCAACATAAAGGTGCTTATTTTTGATTACGACCTTGTTTTCATCAGCTATTTTAAAGCTTAAAGTTTTGTTTTGGTTTTGAATTTCTGTTCCTATGTCAAAATGAACAAAGCGTTCTTTTTTGTTGGTGTTATCTATATTTATGTTATCTGCCG
>CANSKM010000115.1 GCA_947647475.1 uncultured bacterium | reverse complement strand
ACGCTTGTTGAATACGGGTTCAGGCTGCCCTGTGCAAGGGATAACAGGCCTTTAACGTTTGATGAATTTTGGGGAAAAATTAACCAAAAAATCTTTATTTCAGCAACCCCTGCGGAGTTTGAACAGAAAGAATCCGCGCAAATTGTAGAGCAGATTATCCGCCCAACGGGCCTTTTAGACCCTGAAATTGACGTTCGCCCAACAGAGGGGCAGGTAAACAACCTGATAGAAGAGATAAACGCAACTGCAGCAAAGAAAGAACGGGTTTTAGTTACCACATTGACCAAAAAAATGGCGGAAGAATTAACAGAATATTTAACCCAAAAAGGAATCCGGGTGCGGTATTTGCACAGTGAAGTCCAGAGTTTGGAGAGGGTTGAAATTTTAAGAGATTTAAGGCTTGGTGAGTTTGACGTTTTAATCGGCGTAAACCTGCTTCGAGAGGGGCTTGACATCCCTGAGGTTTCGCTTGTGGCCATTATGGATGCAGACAAGGAAGGCTTTTTAAGGTGTGAGACGTCTTTGATTCAGACTATTGGCCGTTCTGCAAGAAATGCGGGCGGGCATGTGATTATGTATGCGGATAAAATCACGGATTCTATGCGCATGGCAATCGATGAAACGCGCCGCAGGCGGGAACTTCAGATGGCATTTAACAAAGAGCACAATATTACCCCGAAAACGATTAAAAAATCGATTGAAAACAACCTTCTGTCTTTGGTTCAAAGCTATCGAAGCATTGAAGACATTGTGGCAGAAGAGATGATAGACCTCAATATCGACAAAAAAGACTTGCCGAAGCTTTTAACCAAGCTTGAAAAAGATATGCACAAAGCCGCAAAAATCCTTGATTTTGAGCGTGCTGCAGAGCTTCGCGACCAGATTAAAAAATTGAGGGAGATGCTCTAGGTTAACATTTCTTATAAAAAATGTTTGAATATTTTTATTTGTGTTAGCATAGCTTTGGAATTAGTCATTAGTCGGAATTATATTTAGTTTACAGCAATGCAAGAAAAGAAACCTTTAGTGAACACAGGGCTTGTTTGCCTTGATGCCGTTGCGAAAATAAACAGAATAAATATCGATATGCGAAATGTCGTGAAAAAATATGGAATTAACACGGCAGAACTTGCACCTGAAGAGCTTATCCGCATTGCAAAAAGCGAAGGGTTTAAGATAAAGAAAAAAGAGCCCCTGATTTCAGAGGTTTTTGAAAAATACCCGATGCCAGGGATTATCAGGCTTTCAGACGGCACTTATATCACGCTTCTTGGGTTTAAGAAGGATGAGAACAGGGTGCTTATTTTGCCTCCTCTTGCAAAGCACCCTGTAAGTGTTGATATTAAAGAGTTTCAGAACGATATTGAAAGCATTTTCATCCTTTTTTATAAAGGGGCAACAAGCGACATTGAATTTGGGTTTAGGTGGTTTTTTAGAGAAATTTTAAAATATAAAAAGATAATTTTTCAGGTGCTTCTGGGGTCTTTTGTGGTGCAGCTTTTTGGCCTTGTGACACCTCTGTTTACACAGGTTATTTTGGATAAAGTCCTTGTCCACAGGACACTTACAACCCTCAATGTGCTTGGGGTGGCTTTCCTTATTGTGGTTTGCTTTGAATTTTTGCTAAACCTCTCAAGGAATTACATTTTTATCCACACGGCAAATAAAATCGATGCAAAGCTTGGCTCTAAGCTTTTTTCCCACCTTTTTGGCCTTTATTACACATATTTTGAAACCAGACAAGTTGGAAATATCATCGCGCGCGTGCGGGAATTGGATAGAATTCGGGAATTTATAACAGATAAAAGCGTTTCTGTCATTATAGACTCGTTTTTCAGCATAGTTTTCGTTGTAATTATGCTGATTTACAGCGTAAAATTAACCCTCATAGCCTTAGGCTTTACTGCAATTACGGGGATTTTGTATCTTTTAATTACGCCCGAATTAAGGCGCAGGCTTGAAGAAAAGTTTAAAATGGGCGCAAATTCAAACTCTTACCTGGTTGAAGCGGTGACGGGAATTCAAACCGTAAAATCCTTGTCAATCGAGGGTTCAATGTTTAGAAAATGGGAAGAAAAGCTTGGAAATTACCTGAATTCAAGCTTCAATCTTGCAATTATAGGAAATTTTGCGGGCTCTTTTTCAGGGCTTTTGCAAAAGTTTACAACAATTTCAATCCTTTATACGGGTGTTTTGCTTGTGATTGAAAACAAGCTTACAGTGGGCCAGCTGATTGCTTTTCAGATGTTTGCGGGGCAATTTTCTGCGCCAATGCTTCGCCTTGTAAATTTATGGAGCGAATTTCAGCAAACCCTGCTTGCCGTGGATAGAATCGGGGATATTTTAAACAGCCCGGTTGAAATTCAAAACAAAGATGCAATTACGCTTCAAAATGTCCGAGGTGATATAAAAATAGAAAATTTATCTTTCAGGTATAACCCGGATTCTCCGCTTGTTTTAAAGGGAATAAGCCTTGAAATTAAGGCAGGGCAAAGGGTTGGCTTCGTGGGACAAAGCGGAAGCGGCAAATCTACGCTCGCAAAGCTTATTCAAAGGCTTTATTACGGAACGGAAGGCACGATTTATATTGACAACATCGACACAAGAAATATAAACCCTTTGTGGCTAAGGTCGCACATTGGCGTTGTTTTGCAGGAAAATTATCTGTTTTCAGGCTCAATAAAAGAAAATATCGCCCTTTGTGCACCAAATATGCCAATGGAGGCTGTAATTCAGGCAGCGCAAGCATCCGGAGCTCACGAATTTATTTCAAAATTCCCGAAAGGATATGATACAGAAGTAGGCGAGAGGGGTTCAAGCCTTTCAGGCGGGCAAAAACAGAGAATTGCAATCGCGCGCGCATTGATTTCAAACCCGAAGATTTTAATTTTTGATGAGGCGACAAGCGCCCTGGATTATGAATCCGAGCGGATTATAAAGAATAATTTGGATTTAATTTCAAAAGGAAGAACGACAATTATCATCGCACACAGGCTTTCAACCATAAAAGACTGTGATTTTATTGTCTGTTTTGACGAAGGAAAAATCGTCGAATCAGGCACGCACCAAGAACTTTTAGAAAATAACGGATATTATAAAAATTTATACCTGGCACAAAGCTGCTAAAAAGTTGGAGTTTAGAAAATGAATTTCAATCAAAAAATAAAAAGGTTGCATCTAAAAAAAGAAAATGATTTTCACGAATTTAAGCCGATTTTATCGGAAATTGAAGAAAGACCCCAAAACCCGCTTGGCAACTTTATTTTTTGGACAATTATCATTTTTATTCTAACATCAGCACTTTGGATGTATTTTGCAAAAACGGATGTCATCGTTTCGGCGCGCGGGATAGTAATTCCCGAGGGCGAAGAAAAGGTTGTCCAATCACTTGATAAGGGAGTTTTGACCAGGCTTGATGTTAAAGAAGGACAATACGTTAAAAAAGGAGAAATAATAGGAGTCATCCAGCCTGCAGAATATGAGCCGGGGCTTGAATTAAACAATTTAAAAGAGGAAGAAACAGGGCTTTTGGCAGAATTAGCCTCTGCAAGAGCAAGATTAAACATTGTAAACAAGGACTTAGCAAGGCTTCGGCCTGTTTTAGATATCATTCCAAAGACAAGGTATGATGAAACTTTGAAAGAATCTGTTGCCCTGAAGGAGGAGATAAACGGACACCTGGCGGCTTTAGCGCAAATTCGAAACAAGAAAATTCAAATTGAAAAACAAAGACAAATTTTAAAATCCCCGACAGAAGGGTATATCGGGCAGATTTTCCTTCACACAAAAGGTGCCGTTGCAGGCCCCGGCGAAAAAATTGTGACAATTATACCAAAAGATGCAAAATTAAAGATAAAAGCAAAGGTTTTAAACAGAGATATAGGCCACATTCAAGAAGGGATGAGCGTTTCAATAAAACTTGATACGTATGATTTTCAAAAATACGGAATGCTAAAAGGCAAGGTTGAAACAATTTCACCAAACAGCATTAAGGACGAGGCTTTGGGAAATGAAAATTTAGGAGATATTTATGAAGTTTATATAACTTTAGACACAACAACTCTTTTGGTTGAAGGAAAAAACCAAAATATAAAAGCAGGAATGACTTTAACAAATGAGATAAACATCGGAAAGAGAAGAATAATCGAATTTTTCATCTATCCTTTGATTAAATATTTAGACGAAAGCATAAAAGTGAGATAACAACATAAAGAGGAGGTTAAAATGGTGTTTAAAAGCGAGATAGAAGAAGTACAGGAAACATCAATTGATAATGATACAGTGTCCTTAAAAGGCCTGACAGGCGGGGTTTGGAAAATAAAAGGGCTTGGCGGACAAGACCTCATTGAAGGTGGGGACGGGATAAATTTTATTTCAGGAGATGCAAGCTGGGGAATATTAAATTTTATTGAAACAAAAGAAACAACAGAAAGTGTTTACAAGCACAAAGACCACGTTTTAAATTCAACGGAAATTGATGATGATATTATCGGCGGAAACGGCATAAACATAATCCATGCAGGCCTTAACAACGACAAAATCCAAGGCGGGGCAGGCATAAACCTTATGCAGTTTAAAGTCGGGGATGGGGATGACACTGTTTTAAACAGCAATGGCACGGATTATCTTTATTTTTGCGACTGCAGCCCTGAAGAAACAAGGCTTTCAAGAAAAGGGGATGACCTTGTTATTGAATACGGAAGAATGAAAGAGGGATCTGATTTAGTTGTAGATTATAATAGCAGCGTCACCGTAAAAGATTATTTTAAAACCGGCGCAAAACCTTCCCTTAAAGGAATAGGGTTCAGCTCCGAACTTTCACAATTTAGAATAGACCTTGCAGAAATTGAAAACATTTTAAAAAACGAAGATATAACAATCCAAACGCTTCAAAATGCCATAACAAACGCATTTAAAAATTCTGCAACGGTATCAGGGCTTATAGATTTACAAAGCCCGGAAAACAGTTTTAAAATCGAAATGACGACCCCTGGAAGCGTTACGGGCACAGGGGGCAATGACGATATCAAAGGAAGCGCGGGTTTGGATATTATAAACGGCGGCACGGGGGATGATATCATAACAGGCGGAAAAGGCGATGACAAGCTTTATGGCGGAAGCGGCACGAATACTTTCATTTTTAACGAAGGGGACGGCAAGGACACAATTTATTACCAAAACGGCACAGATATTTTAGATTTAACAAGCATTCAAAATTCAGCAAACATCACATCATATAAAGAAAAGAATGATTTAATAATAAAATACAGCGAAGCGGATGAAATCAGGCTTGCGGATTATTTTAAAAACAAGGGAAAAGCCGATATAAAATTAAAAGTCAAAGAGGCAGGGGCCAACAGCAACATTCAGGAG
>CANSKM010000114.1 GCA_947647475.1 uncultured bacterium | reverse complement strand
GGGTCTAATTTTATAATTTGCGGGATTTTAAAGCTCAATTCTTCAAAATCATCAAGAGTAAGGTCAATTCCTGCAGTGTTTGCAATTGCAAGAAGGTGAAGAATTGAATTTGTGCTTCCGCCAAGGGCAAGGTCTGCAACGATTGCATTTCGCATAGAATCTTTTGTTACAATATCTCTCGGTTTAATGTTTTGGCGAACCAAATCTACTGCTAAAAAGCCTGAATCAAAGGCTATTCTTCGTTTTTTAGATGATACTGCAGCAGCAGAAGCGCACCCTGTAATGCTCATGCCCATAACTTCAGTGAGACAGGCAAGAGTGTTTGCTGTGTAGAGGCCCTGGCATGCGCCCGCTGTAGGACATGCGTAATGTTCCATCTCATGGAGTTTTTCTTCCGTAATTTCTCCTGCTCTAAAACGGCCGACAGCTTCGGACGAACCTCTGATGAAGGTCAAAGTTTCGCCTTTGCAGTGTCCTTCTAAAGAAGGGCCTGCGGTTACAACAACGGTCGGGATGTTTAATCTTAGTGCTGCAATTAACATTCCGGGGGTGATTTTATCGCAATTTGTAAGCAACACGAGCCCATCCAGCTGGTGTGCGCCTGCAACTGTTTCAACGCAGTCTGCAATTAAATCTCTGGAAGGAAGAGAATATCTCATGCCCGAATGGCCCATTGCAATTCCGTCGCATACGGCAGGGGTTCCGAAAATAAAGGCCTGGCCGCCGTTGCTGTGAATTCCTTTTTCAATTTGTCTTTCTAAATCTCTCATTCCCATATGCCCCGGGACAAGGTCTGAAAAAGAGCTTGCTATTCCTATAAACGGGCGTTTAATATTTTTATCCGAAAGTCCGCCTGCGTATAAAAGCGCTCTGTGCGGGGCTTTTGCTATTCCTTCTTTAATTGCATCACTTTTCATTTTATTCTCCTTGAAATTTGTTTAAAACGGTTTATAATATAAATATCGGGCGAGCGGATTGCAGTCCGCTCATTAAAAGCCCTTAATGAATTAGTGAAAGTGCTAGTATTATCAGTAAAATGATAACTAGCGCTTTTTCACTTATGTGAAAATTCATCTTCAGCTCACCTCCTTTCTATTGATATCACCATTAAAAATGTTGTCCAACAGAAGCAAGGTTAACCCAGGGCTTGCCCCTTTTATTCATTTTTCAATTTTTCACTTGTTTCAATTATATAATATTTTCTTCTTTTGTAAAAATTTGTTCATAACTTTAATTTATCTCTTTTATTTGCTTAACATTCATGAGAAAATGTGTGCAAAAAGAATTTCTAAGGCATTTAATGGACAAGCGTGTGAAAGCAGTGGTTCTTGCGGCCGGTAAAGGCACAAGAATGAAATCCGAAAAACCTAAGGTTTTGCATGAAATTTTCAACAAACCCTTAGTAAGCTGGGTATTAAGTGCATGCGAAAATGCCGGTTCTATAGAAAATATTGTTGTTGTGGGTCATAAAGGCGAAGAAGTTTCCGGGTTTGTTTCAAAAAATCACCCGAAATCAATTTGTGTTGAGCAAAAAGAACAGCTTGGAACAGGCCATGCGGTTTCTATGGCAAAAGAGGCGCTCAAAGGTTTTGAGGGCTGTGTTTTAATTCTTTGCGGCGACACACCTTTAATTACAAAAGAAAGCCTTGAAAAATTTATTGATTTTCATAATGAAAATAAGTCTGATATTACGGTTATGTCTGCAATATTAGACAATTCTTTCGGGTATGGAAGAATTGTTCGAAATTCTGCAGGAGATGTTTCAGAAATTGTTGAACAAAAAGATTGTACGGAAGCCCAAAAAGAAATAAATGAGATAAATGCTGGCATGTACTGTATAAATTGGCAAAAGGCAGAAGGCTTTTTTAACAATCTTAAAAATGACAATGCCCAAAATGAATATTATTTAACAGATATTATCAAATGGGGAAACACTGAAGGGCTCAAGGTTTCAGGATATGTTTTGGAAAATGCCGATGAAACTTTAGGAATAAATTCAAGAGCACAGCTTGCAGATGCTTTCAGGATTATGAATTTAAGGCATTTGGATAAGCTAATGGAAGACGGGGTGACAATTGTTTCCCCTGAAAACACGCAAATTTCGCCTGAAACAACAATTGGCGCGGATACTGTTGTTTTTCCGAATACTTTTATAAACGGCAAAAACACAATCGGGAAAAACTGTAAAATAGGTCCTTTTGCACATCTTCGCGGGAATTGCACAATTGAAGATTTTGTAAAAATCGGAAATTTTGTAGAGCTTAAAAAATCTTACGTAAAATCTCACACAAACATTTCGCATTTAAGCTATGTGGGAGATGCTAAAGTGGGCTCAAACGTAAACATAGGTGCAGGTACGATTACTGCAAACTACAATTCAATCACAAAAGAAAAGAAAGAAACTGTTATAAATGACGGTGCATCAATCGGTTCAAACACGGTGCTTGTGGCGCCCGTTGAACTTGGCCAAAAGGCGTTTATTGCCGCAGGCAGTGTCATTACAAAAGATGTAGGGGCAAATGCATTAGGTTTGACAAGAAGTCCCCAAAAAGAGATAAAAAACTACGTTAAATAAAAAAGGAGATTGAAATGAAATTAGGGCTTGAAACTATGCCTGCAAGAGAGAAAAATGTGCTCCCCACACATGAGATTAAACTCTTTTGCGGTCGTTCAAATTCAGTTTTGGCACAAGAAATTGCCGATTATCTGGGGACAACGGTCGGGCCTATGATAATAAAAAATTTCTCTGACGGAGAAATTTATGTTCAAATCCAGGATTCAATAAGGGGCGATGATGTTTTTGTGGTTCAGCCCTTGTGCAACCCTGTTAACGAAAATTTAATGGAGCTTTTAATCATAATTGATGCGTTTAAAAGAGCTTCTGCAAAAACTATTACAGCCGTTATTCCTTACTACGGCTATGCAAGACAGGACAGAAAAACTTCAGGAAGAGAAGCAATTACCGCTAAATTGGTTGCAGACCTTTTAACAACGGCAGGTGCAGACAGAGTTCTTGCTATGGACCTTCACACAGGCCAAATTCAAGGTTTCTTCAACATTCTTGTTGACCACATTTACGCAACACCTATTATTGTAAATTATATGAAGAAATTAAATCTTCCAAAAGACGAGCTTGTTGCGGTTTCTCCCGACACAGGCGGTGTTCAAAGGACAAGAGCTTTTGCAAAAGCTATGGAATGTCCTCTTGCAATTATTGATAAAAGAAGAACCCAGCACAACGTTGCCGTTGCAGACCATGTTATCGGCGATGTTAAAGACAAAGTTTGTGTGATGTTTGACGATATGATTGATACTGCAGGAACAATCTGTGAAGCGGCAAAACTCTTAAAAAGAGAAGGCGCAAAAGATGTTTATGTTTGTGCGGCGCACCCCGTGTTCTCAGGCCCTGCCTTAAAAAGGCTGGATGAAGCGCCGATTAAGGAAGTTATCGTTACAAACACAATTCCTTTGGATAAAAATGAATTCATTCCGACAAAAATTACACAATTATCTGTTGCACCTTTATTGGGTGAAGCAATTTCAAGAATTCACGATGATCAATCCGTAAGTTCACTGTTTGGTTTTGAAAAGGAATATCAAAGCTAATGGGCGTAAAAGAATCTTTAAATGAATTAAAAGAAAAGCTGAATGCCTGCAAGGGCTGCCCTTTGTGCTCCACAAGGACAAACCTTGTATTTTCTGACGGTAACCCCGAAGCAAATATTATGCTTATAGGCGAAGCTCCGGGCGCGGATGAAGACAGGTTGGGTGTTCCGTTTGTCGGCCGTGCGGGCAAGCTTTTGGATGAATTCTTTAAAAAAGCGGGGATTGAAAGGCAAAAAGATATTTATATCTGTAATACCTTAAAATGCCGTCCGCCAAATAACAGAAAGCCCGAACCCGGCGAAAAAAAGGCTTGTGCCCCTTATTTAAAATTTCAAATGGATACAATCAAGCCCAAAATCATTATCCTTTGCGGGGCAACGGCTTTGGAGAGCTTCATTAAAGGCTATACAATTACAAAAGCCAGAGGGAAAATCTTTAAAGGTTCTAAAGGCACTGTCTTTATCCCGATTTTCCACCCTTCTTATCTTTTAAGAAATCATTCTCTTGAAGAAGGTTCCCCAAGGGATTTAATGTTAAAAGATTTGAAGATGATAAAACAGCTTTCAATGCAGGATGTGATTGAACATAATACGGAAGCTTAAACCGTTTAAAGACGATATTAAATTAAAATTCCTCTAAACTTTTAAAGTTTTGGGGAATTTTTCTTTCTCTTAAAAACTTTTAAGATTGTAAACAAAACTATACAAAGGTGGAAATGCGGAATGCTTTTGTATTAAAATGTTGTTTAAAATTAGGGGATTTTATTTAGGAATTTTAGGTTTCAAAAAATGGCGGATAATTTAGAGATTAGAGTAGAGCAGTTAACGGATGCTATCAGAGGCTTATATAACAAACCCTCTCTTACACCTGCAGAAATAAACAACGCTTTTAACACTATGCTTCAAAGGTTTGAAAACCAAACAAATCTTTCAAGCGAAAAAATGCTTCAAATTATTTCAAATGAAATAAGAAAAACGGCCGAAGAAAGACACGGCTCAATTCAAGAGATGCTCTTTGGCTTTGAAGACACGATTAAAACCGCCACCGCCCAAATTTCAAACCCCAAATTCGATATGCAAATATCAAAAATTGCAACCGACCTAAATTCCCTATACACCAAAATGAACAACCAAGAGCTTCAAATGCAAAAGTTTGCTCAAAACATTGATGCTCTTAGAACTTCAGGCACTGCGGCTGAAATGGTGAAATTAAGCAATGAATTTGCTGCGTTTTCAAGGGGTTTTGATAATATCACGGCCACTTTAAACAAAAATTTTGCCGAATTTTTAACCCAGGTGCAGTCTTTTAGCCAAAAAGAAGAATTAAACCAAATAAGATATCAGCTTGATGAAATCATTAAAAATTCCCAAATTATAACATCAGCAGGTGATAGGATTGATGCTTTTTCAACAAGGTTAAATAACCTTTCAACAAAAGAAGACACAAACTATATTAACGAAAAAGTAACAATTTTAACCTCATTTTTATCCGATCTTAAAGCCTACATTGAAAAAAATGACCTTGATAATAAGGAACAATTCAGGCTTACGATTTCAAACGTTGAATCAAAATTAAACATTTTAAATTTGGGTACGCTTGAAGAAATCAGAACCGACATTAAAAACCTTTTCACGGAAGTCAGAGACACTGCAACGTATTCAAAAGATGAAATCATCACAAAATTTGCAGATATCGTGGATATTATAAACAAAAGCTACGGGGAAGTCGGCGAAAAATTAAATGTTGAAACAAGCAACATTAATAACAACCTGGCACAATTGGCAGGGGAAGTTCAAAAAGTTTATACAACCGTGACAGACGGCATTACAGGCCGCACGG
>CANSKM010000113.1 GCA_947647475.1 uncultured bacterium | reverse complement strand
AAACAATAGACCCTGTAATCTTAGAGGGCGAAGCCGAAGATAAGTTTGAATATGTTGAAGATGAATACGAGGACGATGATGATTATTACAACACATCCCAAAGTTCATCCAACTCTTCTTTTGATGCTTCAAAATCCGATGATAAATTTATAAAAGAGGGTGAAGAAGATGAGGATGAAGAAGATGAAAAACAAAAAAGCGGCCCCGTTAAAAAAGTGGTTTTTGGGCTGATTGATAAATTTACAGATAAAATTACCGATAAAACCGAAAAAAAACGGAATGATGATAACCCGGGAGGCGGAGATTTTCTCTCCCTTTCAGGAAAAGATATATAAAATACGGATAATAAAAAGGGGCTTTTGAAAAAATCAAAAAGCCCCTAAAATCTTTTTCATAACTTCTATTTATTTTTCTTCTTCTTATTCTTCTTTTTTGCCTTGCCGTTATTATTTACATTTTCTTCCGCATCGTTAATATCAGCCTCTTGCTGTGCTGAAACTTTGCAGTAGGGACATTCTGTTACAGCGGCATCATTTGCGTTTTCGCCCTCTTTTAGGGGCTCTCTTACAACATCTTTATTGTTTGGGCAAATAGAAGGGCAGGAGCCCGGGCAAGAAGCAGAACCCAAAGCAGAGCAAGGCGCTTTGCAAGATGAAACAGGAACAGGCGATGCTGCATACTGTTCAAATTTTTCGCGTGTAACCTGTGCCTCATCTTTTGCCGGTTCTTCAACGGTTACTTCTGCATTTTCAACAACATTTCCCTTTTGAACTTTATTATCGCCAACCTTCGGCGCCAAAAGAAGCCCTGTTCCGCTTACGGATGAAACCGGAAAGACGCTCTTTTTCTTTGCATCCAAAACAACTACGTTGTTATTATAAATATCATATAATCTTTTGATTTTTGCCGTATATTGCTTGTGATTATACCCGGGAGATTCCCATTTATATCTGATGTCTCCGCGTTTTTTCCTCACCGTTTCAACAATATACTGTGCATTTCTTGGAGATTTTTCATACTGCTGTCTTAAAATTTCTTCCCTGTTTACAAGGCGTGACCTTTGTTTTACAGCTTCAGGGTTTTTTCTTGATAAATATCCCCAAACAACAGCTTCAACTGCCCACGCATAACTTTCTTCATTCACTGAATCTTTCTTATCGTTAATGTGAACAGGAATTCCTGACACAAGAGCTGCAATGGCTTCAGGCGGCGCATTTTTATGTCTTTTATCAACGTAAATATACAACGTGCCTCTTTTTTTCCTGTTTACAGCATCATAGTTTGAATATTTTTTCTTAATCTCACTAAGGTTTTCAAATTCAACCTTAATTGGTTTTTCCGTGTAATTATCTCCTGTAATCATCTCATAAGAGCCGATTGCGGGAGATGTTTTCATAAGCTCCATTGCATCGATAATTTTCATATCTGATGAAATTGGTTTATAAAATTTCTTTAGATTTTTAATTCTTTTCTTTTCCGCTTTTTTTGCAAGTTTTTCAGCCTTTACAGCCTCTTTTTTAGCTTTTTTGGCATCCTTTTGCTCCTGTGTCAAAAAAAGAGCAGCATGGGACGGGGCGCTAAAGCCCAAAAAAACCGCGCACATTATAAAAGAAAGAATTAATTTTTTCATACTTTAAATCTCCGTAAATTATTGGCTAAAAAGGGCTGAAATTTGCCCTGACTTTCCATCATATACCTGCCTTTAATATTATAACGGGATTAGCCCGCCTTGTCTATTTAAAACTGCCTTTTTACACCAAATGCCTTACAGAAATTTAAAAAAGCCTTTTTTGACTTTATAAAAAAACTTATTAATATTTTAAACGTATGAAAAACCTTATCCTTTATTTAATTTCAATGATAAATAACGGCAAAAAATGCCGTCACGCACGCGCCCTTTTAAATTCAAACGAAGGCTACTGCCCGGATTGCGGCGCATACCTTAAAAAATATTACTACGTTTTAAGGTGCAAATGCTGCAACCATAAAAGAGAAGCAACAAGGGCCGCTTTTCACGAGGCGCAGGAAATTATCCCCATTTCAAAATTTTGCCCCACATGCGGCGGGGAAGAGTTTTACATTGAAAAATGCGAAAAATTAAACTTTGTCGATATTAATTATGCAATTGAGGTTAAAGAGGTTTTTGATGTTTTAAATGCGCCCGTTGATTTTGAAACATCTACAACAACAGTTTGGGTGGAAGAGGCGGAAGAAGATATGGGGCAAATGGAAATTAAGGCGCTGCCGCCCCTTCCTCTTCAAATTCCGCTTAATATGGCATAACTTTTTAATATGGCGCACAATAAACAATTTAAAACCCGGTCTTAAAATCTTAAAACCGGGTTTTATTATTTCTATAAATCCTCATCCTCAAACCCCGGAGAGCGAGACGGCAGCCCCTGATACCCCGCATTTGAAATTACGGATTTTCTTATGTATTTACTTGTATATCCGCCTTTTACAAAAAGCTTCTTAATCGTGTTTTCCCTATCCACAAGAACGCTTGAAATTTCCATTAATTCAGGTTTATCATCCGTCAATTGGGTCCAAACCGCAGCCTCAAGTGTCCAGCAGTAAACTTCTTCATTCAAAGAATTCAATTCGTCCTGATGAATCGCCTCGTGGGCTAAAACCGCAGCAAGAGCTTCTTTTGGGGCATTTTGGTGTTTAATGTTTATAAAAATATTCAATCTGCCCTTTTGCTTCCAACCCAAAGCATCGAAATCCGCATATTGCGGGTTTAGGGTTGAAAGGTCCCTGAATTCAAGTTTAATAGGTTTTCCTGTTAAGTTGTCTCCTAAAATTGCCCGCCTTGAATAGTCCGCAACCGTTCCCTTCAAAGTTTCTGCCGCATAAATAAGCCTTGTATCCTTGGTAGAGCCCTTATACTGCTTCATTACAGCTTCCGTTAGAACAACTTCATTCGGGGCAAACTTTGGCGGCGCACCGGAAGGAAGTTCCCCGCTCCTTACAGGAGGTTCCATAATTGCATTTGCCGTATTTGCAAAAAACACCAGCGCAAACAAAATCCCAAAAATATTAAATGCATTTTTAATTTTCAAAAATCCTACCCTCATCTTCCGTATAAACTTTCCTTTGATAAAAACATTATTACATATTTTTTATTTAAGGAAAGTTTTATGGAAAACAAAATTAAAGTTCTGAAAGTTTGAGTTTTTTCTGTTCGCCAGTTTCAAGGTTTTTTACCGTATAATATCCGCCAGAAACCTCGTCTTCACCAATAATTACAGCATTTTTTGCAATCTTTCCCGCTTTTTCAAGCTGCTTTCCAAACTTTCTGTTTTGAAAATCAAAATCGGCACTTTTTTCTTTGTCGCGAAGATATTGAACAGTTTCTATTGCCTTATCCTGAAGGTTTGAAACAACAAAATAATCAAGCTTTTCTTCTTCCTGATGCTCTACAAGCTCATAGAGCCTTTCTACCCCAAGCGCAAAGCCTACGGCAGGCGTTTTTTCGCCGCCAAGCATCTCAACAAGGCCGTCATATCTGCCTCCGCCTGCCACGGCACTTTGAGACCCGAGTGCATCGCTTTTAATTTCAAAAACCGTTCTGTTGTAATAATCCAGACCCCTTACAAGCATTTTATTTTCTTTATATTTAACTTTTAAGATGTCTAAATATTTTTTCACGGAATTATAGTGCTCCAGGCACTCTTCACAGATAAAATCCGCCAAAATCACATTTTTAATCTCTTCGTTTTCAAAAATTTCAGCACACCCTTCGTTTTTACAATCAAGCATTCTTAAAGGATTTTTCTCATATCGAACTTTGCAATCATCACAAAGCTTATCTAAATAAGGTTTTAGGGCATTTTTAATCCTGTTTTTATATTCATCTCTGCATTTTGGACAGCCAAGAGAATTAACCTCCGCCACAAGTTCTTTTATCCCCATTTTGGATAAAAATTTAAGAGCAAGAGCAATAACTTCAGCATCTGCAGAAGGATTTTCCACCCCGAACATTTCAACACCAATCTGGTGAAACTGCCTCTGACGGCCTTTTTGCGGCCTTTCGTATCTAAACATCGGGCCAAAATACCAAAATTTTACAGGAACACTTGCCCTTGAAAAACCGTGTTCAATAAACGCACGAACAACGCCTGCCGTGTTTTCGGGGCGAAGCGTGATTGAACTTTCATCTTTATTTTGCCCGCCAACGGAAAACGTGTACATTTCCTTGTTTACGATATCGGTTGAATCCCCGACACCGCGCTTAAAGAGCTCTGTTGCTTCAAAGATTGGGGTTCTTATTTCTTTATAATTTGCCCCTTGGAAAAGTTCTCTTGCAGTCTTTTCAATCCTCTGCCAGGTTAAAATGTTTTCCGGGAGAATATCCTTCGTCCCTCTCTGCGCTTTTATCATAGTTATTATTCCTTATTCTTCAAATACTCATCAATGAATTTGTCAATATCCCCGTCCATAACAGAATCTACATTGCCAATTTCAGCGTTTGTTCTGTGGTCTTTAACGAGTTTATACGGGTGAAAAACATAAGAGCGAATTTGCGAACCGAAATTTATATCCATATTTTCGCCCTTGATGTCAGATAATTTTTTCTCATGCTCTGCCTGGCGCATCAAAAGAAGTTTTGAAGCAAGCATTGAAAGTGCCGTTTCTTTATTTTGAAGCTGGGACCTCTCCTGCTGGCATTTTACAACAATCCCTGTCGGTTTATGATAAATCCGAACAGCCGTTTCAACCTTGTTCACGTTCTGGCCGCCCGCCCCGCCGGAGCGCATTGTTTCAACCTCAATATCTTCAGGCGGAATGACGATTTTTTTCTCAAAATCTTCAATTACAGGCATAATTTCAACGCTTGCAAAACTTGTCTGCCTCTTTCCGTTAGCGTTAAAGGGTGAAATCCGAACGAGCCTGTGTACGCCTTTTTCAGCCTTCAGATATCCGTATGCAAATTTACCCTCAATTTTTATTGCGGCAGATTTAATCCCCGCTTCTTCCCCGTCCGATTTATCTACTAAAGACGTTGAATACCCCTTCTTTTCCGCCCATCTTAAATACATCCGAAGGAGCATATTTGCCCAATCCATCGCATCAACTCCGCCAGCGCCTGCGTTAATGCTTAAAATTGCGCTTTCTTTGTCGTATTCTCCCGATAAAAGGCTTTGAATCTCAAACTTTTCAAGCTCATCCTGAAGCAAGGTAAGTGCGCTAAGACTTTCTTCAACAAGGGAATCATCCTCTAATTCAAGACTCACCTTGGCATCTTCAAGTCTTTCTTGCCAGGATTCAGCCATAACAATAGAAGTCTTGATATCTTTTTGCTCTTTTAAATATTTTGAAGCAGCCTCCTTATCATCCCAAACAGAAGGATTTTCAAGGAGAGCGTTAATTTTTTCAAGCTCAAGCTTTAAATTTTCAAGGTCAAAGATACCTCACAGACTTTGAAACAACATCCGTCAGGGTGTTTATCTTTTCTTTTAAAAGCTCGCTTTTT
>CANSKM010000112.1 GCA_947647475.1 uncultured bacterium | reverse complement strand
TCTTTATTGTTAATGCTTCAATTTTATTAAAGCCTTTTATTTGTGTTGTGTTGGTTTTTCGTGTATTGAATACACTATATTAAAAACCGTTAAACATGAATTTTGCTATTTTAAATTAAAAAATGAGTGTTTTTGTTACATTAATTAACAAAAAAAGTTTTTATGAAGCCTGCACTTAGCTTTGCGTTGATTTGTGATAAGCTTAAACCTCTGCTGTTATGTCGCTTTTTTGAAACTGCATTTCGTATAAATATTTATACTGCCCGTTTTCAATTCTTAAAAGCTCCTCGTGCGTGCCCTCTTCGGCCAGCTTCCCGTCGTTTATCACTAAAATTTTGTCCGCATTTTTAATTGTTGAAAGCCTGTGTGCAATAACAAAAACCGTCTTGTCCTTCATCAGGTTCTCAAGTGCCCGCTGTACAATGGCTTCGGACTTATTATCCAAAGCACTTGTCGCTTCATCTAAAATAATAATCGGCGCATCTTTAATCATAGCGCGCGCAATAGCTACCCTCTGTCTTTGGCCGCCGGAAAGTGTTGTTCCGCGCTCGCCAATGACAGTGTCCACACCGTTTTCAAGCGTGTGTAAAAATTCATCTAAATGTGCCCCCTCAATTGCCTTTTGGAGCTCAGTCCCGCTTGCATCCGGTTTTCCCATCAAAATATTTTCCCTAATGGTGCCCGAATAAAGGAAGTTGTCCTGAAAAACCTCTGAAATATTACCGCGCAAGGAAGAAAGGCTAAAATCCCTTATATCGGCACCGTCAATTTTGATGCTGCCTGATTTTATATCGTAAAATCTTGGTAAAAGATTTACAATTGTTGATTTTCCGCCGCCCGAATTCCCTACAAGCGCCACCGTCTGCCCTTTTTTCACGTTAAATGAAATGTTAAAAAGCACGGGCGCATTTTCTTCATATTCAAAACAAACGTTTTCAAATTTTATTTCATCTTGAACACCTGAAAGCTCCGCCGCATCTTCTTTATCGGAAATTTCGGGGTTAAGGTCAAAAAGTTCAAACACCCTGCTCATTGCAACAAAAACGTTCTGTAAATTCGTCAAAGTGCGCCCCAGGTCTTTAATTGGCTTATATAAAAGGAGCAAAGACGTGATAAAACTTGCAAAGCTGCCCGTTGTCATCTCGCCTGAAATAATCAAATGGTTCCCAAAAAGCATTACAATCGCAACGCCGATGCTTGCAATCAGATACATTATGGGGGACATCCAGCCGACACGCTTTGTTAAGGACATTGCAAGGGCGAAAGACTGCTGAATTTGCCCGTGGAACTTCGCATTCAGGCTTTCTTGAAGCCTGTAGCCTGTCATAATCTTGTTCCCGTGGTATGTTTCGTTGAAATTTGTGTTTATACCGCCTGTTAGGGCCATTGTGTCGTTTGAAACCTGTTTGATTTTCTTTCTTATCATCGCAACCGGTAAAAAGGCGATAACAAGCACCACAACGCCAACGAGAGCCAATTTCCAGCTGTTATATAAAAGTACTGCAATGAGCCCCATAGCCCCTGTAGCACAGGTTATAAGCGTTTTAATCGATTCTATAACGCTTTTTGATGCTGTATCGGGGTCGTTTAAAAACCTTGAAAGCACGATGCCCGAAGAGTTTATATCAAAAAACTTTGAATCGAGGCTTGTTAATTTGCGGAAAAGGTCTATTTTTATTGAGTTTGAAATCTTGTTTGAAAGCCAGTCGGTTAAATATGCGTTTGTATATTTTAAAAGTCCCTGCACCACGGCAAACGCCACAATCAGCCAGGGAATAAGCGTTGCAAGCAGGTTTCTTGTAAGCTCGAACCCTTTAATTACCATTGGGTTTCCGTTCACAACGACGTCAATATAGGGTTTTAGGGCAAATGCCGTGGCACCGTCCAAAAGCCCCAAAGGAATTGCAAGAATGAAAGCAAGCGCCATTCTTGGGATTAAGGGCCTTATATAGGGAAAAATCCTCTTTGATAAAAAAGCATAGTTAAATGCAGTCGTAGCTTGTGTTTTGGCTAATTTCATTCTTACTCCCGAAAAATTAAACTCCTGTCTAAAATTATTTCATAAAAATGCCTTCAGGGTTTGCCACGCCCTCCTTTTGTAATATTTTGTTACAGGTATTTTTTTAATGCCAAAAAATAAGCACCCGCAAGGGTTTGTGCCGAAAGATACATCCCTTTTTCTTCCGCTTCTTTTAAAAATTCAGGCACATCGCAAATTTTCACTTCAACTCGCCCTGTTATAACCCCGCCGTCATCAACGGGCTCCGCCTTTTTTTCCGTATCAAAAATTTCAGCCACCGCAAGCGTTGATTTTTCGCTTGTCATGCCGCCCGAAGAAGTTAGGTTTTTTACCTTAATTTCAAAATTTTTTGCCGCATACCCCGTTTCCTCCAAAAGCTCCTTATTTAGTGCATCTTCGGTTGTTTCATCCCCGTTTTCATCCCCAACAAGCCCCGCGGGGAACTCTAAACACGTCACATCCCCGTATTCTTCCGTAATTGGCGGCCTTTTTGTCGTCAGAAAAAGTGTGTAATCCCCGTCAAGTTTATGAATTACAGGGACGATAATTACGACATTTCTTGCATTTGGCCTGTGCGCATAGACCCAATCGCCCTTGCCTTCGCGCTTTGAAGCCATCAAATCTAAAAATTTTGTCTTATATAAAATTTCTCTCATTTTTTATCCTTTATTATTGTTTTGCTTTTTGTGCCTTGTTGTCTGCTTTTTGCGCCCACTCTTTAAACTAATTTTCTTTCATTATAAAATAAACCTATGAAATTTAGAGCAAAAGTGATTGTAAAACTTAAAAATACGGTTAAAGACGCTAAAGGCGAGGCTGTGAGCGCTGTTTTAAAAAGAATAGGGCTTGAAGATGCTGCAAATACAAGGCTTGGCAAGTTTTTTGAGCTTGAAATCACAGCAGGGGATAGGGATGAGGCTGATAAAAAGCTTGAAAACATCTGCAAAGAGGTGCTTGTGAACCCTGTTGTTGAAACGTATGAAATTTTAAGTTTTGAAGAAATGGCTTGAAAACGGTGTAGTATGGGAGTTTTTAGGAAATTAAAGGCGGGAATTATCGTGTTTTTGGGCACAAACTGTGACAGGGACACAAAATTTGCCCTTGAGAGAGCGGGTTTCAAGGCTGAATACGTTTTTCACACCGCATCCGATTTATCTGCCTACGATTTAATCGTGCTCCCCGGGGGCTTTTCCTTTGGGGATTATATCCGCGCAGGGCGCCTTGCAAAGCTCTCTCCTGTTGTGTTTGCGCTTAAAAAATATGTGGAAAAAGGCCGTGGCTTTGTTCTTGGGATATGTAACGGCTTTCAAATTCTTTGTGAGGCAGGCTTTTTGCCGGGTGCATTAGTTGAAAACGCTTCTACGCGCTTTATTTCAAGGGATGAGGAGCTTGTTTTTATGCCAAAAGTGCCTTGTAACAGTGCTTCTGAGGCCACTTTTTTTGAAGAAATAACTCTTCCGATTGCCCATAAAGAAGGCTCATTTTATGCCGATAGTGCGGATTTAGCCCGAATTGAAAAAGAAAATATGGTGTTTTTGAGGTATAAAAACAATCCTAACGGCTCTTTGAATGATATAGCGGGGCTGTATGACAGAAAACAAAAGGTCATGGGGATGATGCCGCACCCGGAAAGAGCCGTGTCAAAGGAATGTGCTCAATCCGATGTGTTGGATGGGTTTAAGATTTTTGATTTTATAAAGGCTGAAATGGCTTCTCCTGCTGCATTTGGGGGTGCAAGATGAGCACGGAACTGAACGCAAAACCAAGCGCAATGGTAGACACAATGGCAAATACCAAGGCAAATGCAAGGGTGGGCGTAAAACTAAAGGATTTAGGGCTTTCCGCCTTTGAATATAATGAAATCGTAAAACGCCTCGGTCGCGCGCCAAACGAGCTTGA
Source organism: uncultured bacterium (assembly GCA_947647475.1). Lineage (GTDB taxonomy): Bacteria > Cyanobacteriota > Vampirovibrionia > Gastranaerophilales > Gastranaerophilaceae > MGBC122484. The sequence goes on along the minus strand of CANSKM010000112.1, from coordinate 1,578 downwards.
ACTTTACCTTTTCTCTGCAATGTGGTCTGAGCACTGCGGTTACAAACATTCAAAAAAATATTTAAAGCTTTTGCCTTCAGAAGGCGCGCTCTTTCGGGATGAAAACGCAGGCGGTATAAGGCTTGGGCGGCATATAATATTTTTTAAAACAGAATCGCATAATCACCCCTCTGCGGTTGAACCCTATCAGGGCGCTGCAACCGGAATTGGCGGCATCTTGCGGGATATTTTAGCGATGAATGCCAGGCCTATTGCTCTTTTAAACTCTCTAAAGTTCGGTGAAATAGAACAGGGAAGCGGTTTATTGACTTCAAATGTTTGTAAAAAAGCTGATACAACATCCCGCAGAAGAAATAAATATCTTCTAAACGGCGTTGCGGAAGGGATTTCAGACTACGGAAACTCTACAGGAGTTCCAACGATTGGCGGAGAGATAAGTTTTCACAGCTGTTTCAACCTTTCTCCTCTTGTAAACGTGCTTGCTGTTGGGATTTGTAGAAAAGATAAAGTAAAAACCGCACGCGCAAGGGCAAATTCAAATATTGTTTTAATCGGTTCAAGCACCGGGCGGGACGGCCTTTTTGGCGCTGCATTCGCCTCAAAAGAGCTTGAGGGAAACAAGGAAGACAAGCTTTCCGTACAAATCGGCGATCCGTATGTCAAAAAGAACGTCATAGAGGCCACTTTGGAGATTTTAAAATCCAAGAACGTTTTTTCATGTCAAGATCTTGGCGCTGCCGGTCTTTTGAGCTCTACTACTGAAATGGCAGACAAGGGCGGCGTTTCGGTCGAACTTCACCTTGAAAAAGTGCCGCTTCGCGAGAAAAATATGGCGCCATATGAGATTATGCTCTCTGAATCGCAGGAAAGAATGGTGTTTACGGCAAATGACAAGGGCACTGAAGAGATTTTTAAAATCTGTCAAAAATATGAAATTAATGCGGATATTATAGGGAAAACCAAAGCGGGGCGTGAGTATAGCCTCTTTATGAATGGTGAAAAGCTCTGCTCGCTTGATGTTTCGGTTTTGGTTAATCCTGTTTTGTATGACTTGAATTCAAAAAGGCCTGAATACCTCGATATTGTTCAAAATAGACACTTGAATATCCCTAAAAGCCTTAATGAACCTGAAAATTTGAAATATTTAATCTTCAAAATGGCGGCCAGCCCTGAATTTGCAAGCAAAAAATTTGTATATGAAAGGTATGACAACACTGTGGGTGCAAGAACTCTTAAAAACCCGCACGGCCTTGGTGTTTCGCCGCTTTATATCTTTGAAGAAAGCAGAATCATTGGGTTTTCAATGGATTCAAACGTGCGCACCTGCTTTTTAGACCCTTATAATGGCGCCTTTAGCACGGTTTTTGAGAGCTTTAGAAATGCCGTTTCAAGCGGCTTTGAGCCCCTTGGTATTACAAACTGTCTGAATTTTGCAAACCCGGAAAAGCCCGATGTTGCTTATCAATTTATTCAAACGGTTAACGGTATGAAGAATGCCCTTGAAAAGCTTCAAATACCGGTGGTTTCAGGGAATGTATCTTTCTAAGAAAGTTCTCAATGTGACTATTACACTTTATT
>CANSKM010000111.1 GCA_947647475.1 uncultured bacterium | reverse complement strand
ATTTTTGTCCCTGCAAATTCTCTTGAAATTTCATCCGTAATCTTTATCTCATCCTCGTTTTGAACTTCTTTTTCCTCTTGGGTTTCAGAAATATCTTCAAAAATTTCATCCCCAATATCTGATATTTCATTCAAACAAGCACAAAACCCAAGGTTGTGAGCGTTCAAAAAAGCGGTCTTGCTATGTTTTTTCAGCAGTGCAAAGGTTTTTAAGGTTTTGTTTTTGTCCATAAAATCTTTTGCAAGGGAAAACTCTTTTTCATCTTCAAAATCAAGAAAAAGGATGCAAAAATCCGTATCTAAAGGCACATTTTGGTTTACGGTTAAATCTTCAAAGCAAAAAGATACATTTTTTGTGCTTAAAAAATGTTCAATCTCTCTAATGTCCTTTGAATTATCCGCACCCGCGGTTTTTATGAACTTTATCAAAACATTCTTCATACCTTTATTAGAATAATAAAAGTATGCTGTCTTTGATATTAGACACCTGTCTAATATTTAAGGTCCGGTGTGGTAATATAAATTTCCTATCGGGCTATTGCGCGCTTCCTGCGGGGGTGCTCTCGGTTTTTAAATTATCCTTGGCCTCTTGTAAAACTTCCTTTGTCCCTTGCAGAATAAGACCGTAATAGATACTATCTACAATGGCACCGTATGAAGCTTCAATAATATTTTCGCTAACCCCAACAGTATCCCACTTATGCAAACCGTCCGAGCTTTCGATTGTAACCCTTACGGGAGCACCCGTTGCAGCCTTTGAATCCAAAATACGAACTTTGAAATCATCCAGTTTAAAGTTTGCAACCTCGGGATATTTTTCAACAATAGCCTTTCTAAGGGCTCTATCAAGCGCGTTAACGGGACCATCCCCTTCTGATACCGTATGGATAATTTCCCCGTCAATTTCAATTTTAACGGAAGCTTCGCTTATCGTTCTTTTATCGGCGCCCGTGTCTGAAAGGCTAATGGTGTCGCCAATTACCCTGAATCCAAGAATATTAAAGAAATTCGGCTGTCTGTTTAAAACTTTCATCACAAGAATTTCAAAGCTTGCATCTGCCCCCTCAAAAGCAAAGCCTTGCCATTCAAGCTTTTTAATCTCGTTTATAATTTTTTTGATATCATCATCAGAAACATTCTGAACAAATTTAAGCCCATCCAGCCTTTCTTTAATGGATGCGCTTCCTGCCTGGTCTGAAATTAAAAAGCGCCTCATATTCCCGACAACAGAAGGGTCAATGTGTTCATAAGTCTGAGAATTTTTCCTTACCCCGCTTGCATGCACCCCGGCCTTGTGTGCAAAAGCGCTTCTTCCAACATATGGCATTGAAGCATTTAAGGATTTATTTGAAATTTCTGCAATTTGTCTTGCCGTGTTTGATAATTTTGAGATGTTTTCCCCAATAACTTCAAACCCTCTTTTTAATTGCAAATTCGGGATTAGGGAGCAAATGTTTGTATTTCCGCATCTTTCCCCGTATCCGTTCATACACCCTTGAACATGGCTTGCGCCCGCATCAACACTTGCAAGAGAATTTGCTATAGCAAGGTCTGAATCATTATGGGCATGGATACCGATTAAAGCGGATGGCACAGCTTCCACAACCGCACGGGTAATTTTATAAATTTCATTGTTTATGCAACCGCCGTTTGTGTCACAAAGAATAATGCGCTCGGCACCCGCATTATGCGCAGCTTTCACGGTTTCAAGGGCATATTCGGGGTTTGCTTTATAGCCGTCAAAAAAATGTTCGCAATCAAAGAAAACTTTTTTACCATGCTCAATTAAAAACGCAACAGAGCCTTTAATCATATTCAAATTTTCTTCTAAAGTAGTGTTCAAGGCTTCTGTCACCTGAAAATCCCAAGCTTTTCCAAAGATTGTGATAATTCTTGCTTTTGAATTTACAAGCATTTTTAAAACATTGTCTTCCGCCTCTTCCGTATTAGGCTTTCTTGTGCAGCCAAAAGCGGTAATTTGCGCATTTTTTAAGCCTTCATAATCAATCTGGTCAAAAACTTCATTATCAACAGGGTTTGCCCCGGGCCAGCCTGCTTCAATATAATGCACACCCAAAGAATCAAGCTTTTTAATGATTTTAAGCTTGTCTGAAACGGAATAGTTAATCCCTTCCGATTGCGCGCCGTCTCTTAAAGTTGTGTCGTAAATTTCAATGTGTCTCATAGCTTGGCCCTCACAATTCATTATTAGCATAAAATTAAACATTTGTAAAAAAGTAAAAAATTTAGGCAATTTTTACTTACAAAAATTGTTTATTAAAATATAGGAAGTGGAAAATTTAATAGGTTAGAATTAAAAATGGGTTTAAAAAGTTATTTTGAACGTGTATTTAAGAATTTGACTGCATTGGAAAACAAGATGCAGACAGGTTTTAGGTTCTCACAAAGTGAAATTAACGAAATTATTTCATCTTCAAGAAAAGAAAATCTGCAATATTTTGAGCATCTTGCAAAAATGCCCGAACTTACAATGTTTGATGTCGGATATTTAATGTCGAGCGTCAATTTAACAATTGAAAAAATCGAAATCTTGAAAAAAGCTTCTTCTCTTTATAAGGAAGAGGAATTCAAGGCGCAGGGGCAAACTTTCTCCGATTTTGTGTTTAGAATCGGTGCAAACATTGACAATTTGAATATGGAAAATTTGGAAGTGTTTAAGGATTTGGTTCAATGTAAAAATGAACTTTACGATTTTTCAAAAGCACTTCAAAACCCGATAAAATATAGGCACACAAGGAAAAAAGAACTCCAGTTTGCTTTTCAAAATGTGTTTGTAGAATAAATTTAAAAATACTCCCACCGTATCAGATGGGAGTATTTTTGTATTCAAACATTTATGCAAACGAGCTACTTTTGAAAATTTATAATATCATCTTTTGTAAGAACCATGCCGGCGTTTGTCCCTGTAAAATGAACAACATCAGGCAGATTTTTTGTGCCGAGGTCTAAATATACAAGTTTTTCTGTCTTTGAAGGGTTTGAAATAATGTGAGAACCTTTAATGTTTGCGGGAAAACAAACTATATCCCCCTCTTTAAGGCGCAAAAGGCCGTCTTCGGTTTTCACTTCCGCCTCGCCTTTTATAATATAAAAAGCTTCTTCATTTTCTTCGTGGTAATGATAGCCGTAGGCATAATTTCCGGGCTCTACCTCCACAAAATTTGCAGTGAGCTTGTCGGTTTTTTCATTTTCGGTGACCGCTTTTACTGCAAAAGAATTGCTGTTATCGGGTGCTGTTTGCACCATAGGCTCAATATCCTTAACATTTTTTACAATAATTTTTTCCATAATAAAATTCTCCTTTTTATATGGTTTATGTTAAAATGTAGGAGTAATATTGTAAAGTAGGCACTTTTTTATAATGTAGTATTAAAAAAGTAACTATTAAGATATATAAGGCTTTAGATATAATGAAAAAAGAAGATTTACCAAAATGTCCCGTTGCAATTGTTTTAAAATTAATCGGAAACAAATGGAAAATTTTAATAATCAGAGATTTGTTATTTTTTGGAACAAAAAGATTTAAAGAACTCCAACGAAGCATAGGCTGTTCCCAAAAGGTTTTGACGGACAATTTAAGAGAACTCGAAGCATCAGGCCTCATTACAAGAAAAATTTACCCGGAGGTGCCGCCAAGGGTTGAATATTCACTCTCAAAAACCGGACAAACGCTTGAACCTGTATTAAATGCAATGGCAGAATGGGGCGAATATTACAGAAACCTCTGATTTATTCGCCCGAAATTAAATCATACAGAAGAGTTTTACCTCTAATTGTTTAAATGGAAACAAAATACCTATTGAAATGCTGCAAAAACTTCAGGCAAATTTCTTGTTAAATAAGGAACGGAGGCGTTTTGTGCGCCTTTATTTTGAATATTTGCCAAATTTTGCGCCCCCGCTTGAACACCAAAAGGATTTTTAGCGCCCGCAGCATCCTCTTTCTTTTGCTTATTATATCGATATTGGGTCCAAAGCCTCGTAATTGCAGAGAGTGAAAGCCCCATAAAAAGCAGACTGAAAGCATACGGAACGGCGCTTACAAAGGCTTTTTCTTTTGTAAGACGGGATAATTCCGCTGCAGCATCCGTATTTTTAGATTTTGCAATTTGGCCTGCAAGCGCCGGAAGCTCAGTCCTTGTGGGCAATTCAAGCTTTCCTTTAGCATTTTTCCTTACAACATCCGGGAAGAGATTTTTCTTTTCTAAAATCTTTGCAAAACCTTTTTCAAAAAGCTCGCTTCCAAAAATTGTATAGAAAACAACCAGGGGCACTCTTGTCCACACTTCATAAACATCAAGTTTTCCGCGGTCTTCCGCTGCCTTTGAATATCCAAAAAGCCCTAAAATAGCTGTCAGGGCAAGCTGCCCTTTGCTTAGGGCCAGTTTCCCGTTATCGTTTGCAAAATCAAGGCTAAAACCATTTAAAATATTGTCCGCTTTTGAAGAATTTATGCCAATTTTGCTTAAACCTTTTGATATTGCCTGTCCCGGCTCTAAAATTGCCTTTGAAACATTTTGAAGGGCGTTCGATTTATGCCCAAATGCCGCAAGCGCACAGCCTGCCCCAACCCCTGCAAGAGAGAGGATTGCAGCCTTTTTCAATTGCTTTTTGGAGCTTTCTTCAACCCTTCTTTGCTGCGCCAAATCTTCCTTTTCACCGTTTTCTTTGTTCAAATTTGCAATATTATTAAAATTGCTTTTCTTAAAAGTTTTAAGCGTGAAAAGATTTTTTGCAAAGCTTAAAGTATATTCTGCAACAGGAATTGCGGCACAGGCAAGAACAATCCCCGCTTTTGTTGCAACGGCACGGTTTTTTATTTCATTTGAAAGGGTGCCGTTTTTTGAAATTTCTTCAATCGATTTTGGAATTTGTGCATTAATTGTTTTGGCTAAATTTTTAGGCTGAAACTTGGTAAAAACCTTGTTTCTGAAAAGCTTTTCGCCAAGAATAGGGGATGCAAAATAAAAAATTGCCGATTCCAAAAATTCTAAAAAGCTCATTTCGGCAAAATCTTCCTTGCTTCTTGAAAATATTGCCTTTGGGGCCCAGTTTGTTGCTGTATCTTGGATAAACCTTGTTGAAGAGAGGTTTTCTTGGGATTTTATAAATAAATCCGCAACGGCTGTAACCCCTTTAAATGCTGCATCTGCAGGGTTTTTGGCCCCTTTAAAATTTGAATTATTCTCTTTTATTGTATTTAATGTAATCATTTTTCCCTCGAAATAAAATATGTGACAAAACGCTTGTTTGCATTTTTTAAGAAAGCATAAGAAACAAAAAGACTGCCATCGGGAAGCCCCAAAAGCAGTCTTTCAAATTATTTTAAACGAGGTTTCACATTCGCACAAAACAATGACTGCAAAGGGCTTTTCCTTGCATTTGCATCATCATATTCATCATTTGTGCGTTTAGTTGAAACATTAAATTTCCTTGTTTTATTTTGTTTTTATTTGTTTTTATAAAAAAATCGGATGACAGGACATTTTGGAC
>CANSKM010000110.1 GCA_947647475.1 uncultured bacterium | reverse complement strand
TACCTATAGAGCCCTTATTTGGGCGCAAAAAGGCTTTATTCACCATTTTGATACGATAGATTCAAGAAACCTTGTGATGCCAATTAATTCAGAAATTATCTATACCTGGATATTTTCTTTAACAGGAAAGGATTTTGGCTTCGGGCTTGTTCAATATATAACTTCTTTCTTTACAATTTCAGGGCTTTGGATGATTTTATCAAGGCTAAAGATTTCATACAGGAAAAGGCTTTGGACCATTTTTATATTCTTTAGCTTTGCAAGCATAATCTCCCAGATTTCAAGTACACAAACGGACCTTCTTGTCGGCACCTTGCTTTTGTATTCAATGATATTTTTCTATGATTACACAAATTCGGATGATTTTATAAAAGGATTTTTCTCCTCTCTCTGTTTTGGGATTGCACTTGGGGTTAAAAGTACAGGTTTCATTGCAGGGCTTCCGCTTTTAATATTATTTTTTATATATGCATATAGAAAGAAAGTTTTAAAAAGATTTTTATGGTTCTTTATTGCTTTAGGTATAAATTTCATTGTTTTTTCAAGCTATAATTATATTTTAAATTTTATTGATTACAAAAATCCCCTGAGCTCAATTATTTCCTATAATGCCCATGGTTTTTTTGGGGGAATTAAAGGCTTTTTTTCAAACTTTGTAAACTATAATATCCAGCTTTTAGACACATCCGGCTTTAACTGGGGAATTTTTATAAGCGAATTTATTTTTAAAATAAGAGATGCATTTTTTGCCACAATAGGCATCCCAAAAGACTTTGGCGTTTTAATGGAGATGGAGAGCATAAATTCTTTTTTAAACGAACAAACCATAGGATACGGGGTTATCGGCCTTTTAACCTTCCTTCCTTGTGTTATTGTTTCAATTTTTCTTTTGTCTAAAAGCATAGTAAAAGGCAATGTGAAAGAAAAAAGAATTATTTTATACACACTTGGCGCCCTTTTTTATATAAACCTTATTGTTTTAAGCTTTTCTATAGGCTTTATGGTTTATAGTATCAGGTTTTTTTGCACATTTATAATCCTTAGTGCGCCTTGTTTAGCCCTTTTATACCCCAAAAAGAATAATTTTTACAAAACACTCATTATTCTTTTTTCAATCTTTTATTTCTTCTTTGTATCTGTTTATTTATCCTTCAGGCCCCTCAAAAACCTTATTATATCTTCAAAAACAGAACCTTCAAAAGAATCGTTTATTCAAAATATTCGCTGCATGAAATATGATTATTTTAAAAGAGAAAGAAGAAGCTGCGAGATTGATGAAAACATTTTAGAACACATTGAAGAATATAAAACGGTAGGCTTTTTCCCGGATAAAAATGTTATGATGCAATTAACCGTGTTGAATGCTGCAAAAAAGCACATAAGGGTTGAGCAAATGATTTTAACAAGGCTTGAAAAGTATGCCCTTGAAAAATATGATTACATTGTAACGCCATATCCTTTTCAGATTTTAACCGATTTTAACAACAAGGACATTGAAAAGCTTGAGGAAATTGCCCCAAAAAAACAAACGTGCTTTTATTTAAAAAATGAAGGCGGAAAAAAAATCGTTATTGAAAATAAAAATGAACTAAAAAAGCTTGTTGAAATTAGGTGTTTAGCTCCAAATGATTATTTTATAAAAAAAGGTTTTGCCCCAACCCATAAAATTAAAACACACTGGATGAGCATTGCAGAAGAAGACAAAGAGATTGTTTCAACATATATCCTTTGGAAAAATATGAAATAACTTTTCTTTTATTCTATGTTAAAAAGTGTAACAAAATCTTTTCAAAACTATTAAGTTTTCATGTATCCTTGCCGATATGGAATATTGTACAAGGATTTTTAAACAAAAAGGCATTTTGATGTCTTGAAGTTTTGTACGGCAAAAATAAGCTAAAGGTCAAAAATAAGAAGAATTAGTAATAAAAAAATAAAAGTGCGAAAGGATTTTAAGATGTCAACAAACATTTCAAAAACAGGACAGACCAACGAATTAACCGCAAGTGTTGCAAAAATGAATCTACAGCAAGCTGACCTTAAAAAAGAAGCTGAAGCTTTGTTTACAAAAAGCTATTTTAACGGCGGGCAGGATTCAAGAGACGACATTGAAGCCCAAATAAAAAGTATTAACACCCAAATTTCCGAATGGCAGAAAAAAATTGACGACCTTCAAGAACAGGTTGATAAAATTGAAGACAAAATCGACGACAAATCAGGCCAATTGTCAAATAAAATTGGCGATTTGAACGATGAAACAAGAAAATTCGAATCAGACTTAAAAGAAGCTATCGACTTAGCCATCACAAATGCTATCAGACAAACAAAAACCAAAAACTCATCCGGAAGTAAAACAACTGACTTTGCAACAGAATTCCAGGTACAGTTAGATAAACTCGCACCGGACTTTTCAAAAATATCTGCAATTTATTCTCAGCAAAATGGCTTAAATGATGAATTAAAAGGCCTTTGCACAGAATTAAACGGCATTATCACTGAAAGCAACGCTGCTGCAAACGGCCTAAAGAATGCTCAGACAATCGTAACTCTGTTAACTCAAACAAGAGACAATATGACGGCAGAAGTTGGCTCATTATATTCAAACGCAAACAACGACTCAAAAGTTCCCGTATTCACATACGAAAAAGAAGTTGTTGTTGCAGACCTTGCTTCTAAATATGGTGAAATCGGTGCAAGGGGCGAAGGCCAAGTTGCAAACAACGGCGAAGTTTTGGGCAGAGACGAAGCAGGAATTAAAACTGCAACAGATGCCATTAAAGCCCTGGGCGGTGCTTCAACCGGTAAGGGAGATGCTTATGCAGCATACGATGACAACGAAGCAATGAAAAACCTTTCAACTGCATTGTTTGGCGACAAGGCAGACGCTACCCAAATTCAAGAAGGCAGCCTCGTTTATGACTTAGCAAAAGCAGGTGCTTCTAACACTGAAATTTTAGATTTATTATCTGAAACATTCGGAAACCTCGGCATTAAAAATAATAATAACGGCAGCTACACAATTCCATACGGCCACGCAACAAGTGCAGAACAAAAAGAAACAGGAAAAATTATCTCAGGTCACGCACAAACCGTATATTCCGCTGTAAACGCTATTGCAAACGGAACCGCAGGTCTTCCTGAACCTGCAAAAACAGCTCCGGCAGATGCTGCAGACATTAAAGATGCAATGAGCGCCGTTACTACAATGGTTGATAAGGGCTTTAGCTTCAAAGAAGCAATGTATGCCCTAGACCAAATATTCCCCGGTCTTGATATCGGATATTCTCTTGCAGAACAAGGAAGTGCCGCTGCACAACCTCAAGGCCTCGTAAGATTTACATCCGATGAAAGCTATAAACCTCTTGCAGACCACATCAGAAGCTTCACAGGAAAAGGCGGCAAGTGGGAAGATTCTCAGGTAATTCAGGCAGACAGACCGGCTGAAGTAACCCCGGCGCCTACAAACAGAACAGACCCGATATCTATTAAAGACGGAAACAAGAGCTTCTACTTTATGGCAGATGACGGCAATGGCACATACGACGGTGTTACAGACCTCCTTGGCTCTAAAGACGGTATGAAAGACTTCGACACTCAATATGCTGACTTCATTACAACAAATGACAAAGGCGAAAAAGTTATCACAGGCGACGCCCTAAACAGCATTATGGTAATGGTTGTTGAAGAAAAAGACCACGCAGACAGCAAAGGCGTTGGCGGTGTCGGTGTTAAACAAAGCTTTATGAGCGCAGCAGATGCAGGTATTACAGAAATCAACCTAAGCTCCGTTAAAGAAAGCGGTGCGCACGATATCAACGGTGCTGAAATTCAAAACACATTTGATGTTAAGATGAACGGCAAAACAATGACTGCGGAACAAACCCTTGAAGATGCCGATTACCTTGAAGCAACATTGAATAATGATAAAATGACCGGCGAAAATATGTTCTCTCAATTAACATCAAAAGACGTTGATAACGCATTTGCAGGCACAGGCGCTTACGCTGCGGATATCTCACAAGCTAAAGATATTGCAGAAAAAGCTGAAAGCTTATTAGACAAACTTGGTGCCGTAGATACGGGCGTAGATTTCACAGAAACCGAAGGTGAATTCAGAAGCCGTGTAAACGAAGAAATAGCATACGCTAAAGAAATCGCAAAACACAAGGGTGATGAACTCTATGATGAATTAGCAGACAAATTCAGCGATGCAAACGACCCGACAGGCTTCGATTATATGGATAAAAACGGCAACACTCTTAATGATGAAATTAAAGACGGCGTTACTAAAGAAATCCAGAAAAAATACGACACATACGGCAAATAAAAAACCGTGTGCAAATTCAAAAAACCTCCCTGAAAGCTTATTTTGGGGAGGTTTTTATTTCCCCCTTATCCACATAAACAATTTCAACATCCGCCAAAAAATTCTCATCAAAAGCCAAAGTGTCAACACTTGTGATAATCGTTTGAACCCCGTCTTTTATGGTATCCAGAAGGTAATTTTGCCGAACATTATCAAGCTCTGCCAAAACATCGTCCAATAACAAAACAGGCATCTCGTTTATTTTTTCCTGAATTATATCAAGCTCCGAAAGCTTTAAGGCAAGCACAATAGTCCTTTGCTGGCCTTGAGATGCGTATCTTTTAGCATCAAGACCGTTTATAAAAAACGCAACATCGTCTCTATGCGGCCCGATAAGGCATTGGCCTTTTTTAATTTCTTCCGCTTTCATCTCGTTTAATTTATCATACGCAAGGCTCCCAAGCTCTGAAACGCTTAAAAACCCCGCAGAAAGCGTATTTTCATATTCAATGTTTAATTCTTCTTCTCTTGAAATTGACCTGTGTTTTTCTCTTGCATTTTTTTTCAGCTCCTCTAAAAATTTCATCCTTAAATACATAATGTTAGCAGAAGAATTTGCAAGCTGGGTATTAAAAACATCAAGCATAGTCTCGTTTAGGCCATATCCGCCCTGATGCTCGGATAAAAAATTTGCTTTTTGCAAGCGGATTTTATTATATTTATTAATCTTATCCAAATATGCAGGATATACCTGACATATCGCATTATCAAGCCATTTTCGCCTGTCGCTCGGTTCGCCACGGAGCAAAAGAAGGTCTGAATTTGCAAAACTTACGGTGGATAAGACCCGAACAAAATCTCTTGATTTATTTTTCTTTAAACCGTTCACCTTTAAAACCTTGTTTTTTGGCGGGTTAATTAAAACATCCAATTCAACATCCGTATCTGCCTTTAAAACAGTTGCATTAATATCACAAAATTCATTCCCGAATTTGATTAATTCCTTATCCTTTTTAATCCTTGAAGAATTCAGAGCGGAAAGGTAATATACGGCTTCCAAAAGATTTGTTTTTCCTTGGGCGTTTTTGCCTACAAAAAGGGTTTTGTTCTTTGAAAATTCAAAATCCAAACTCTCATAGTTTCTGTAGTTATTAAATTTTAACCTTTTTAAAAACACTTGATTTAAACCAGCTCCCCAATGTTACATACAGGCAGTTTGTTTGTATTATAATATGAAAGATTGAGAAAATAAAATAAGGACAAAATTAAGGATATATTATGTTTGATGTAGTCACAATAGGTTCCGCCACTTTAGATGCTG
>CANSKM010000109.1 GCA_947647475.1 uncultured bacterium | reverse complement strand
GTCATAGCTTATATAGTCTTTTGAATAGAATTTTTTTATAGCTTCCGTGTTGTGTTCGTTTGAATATTTATTAAGGTTTGAAAAAAGTTCTCTAATCTGTGCCTTGTCTGTTTTTTCGCGCCCAAGAAGGTTTTGTTCACGGTAAAGTTCTGTTTCTTTATTAAATTAAATTTTTTTTTTGTCAGCATTTTCTATGGACTCAGCTGCAAAGGTATTTTGCGCCATAAAAAATATAAAAGCAAAGATTATAAAACTTTTTTTCATTATTCTTCTCTTTTCCTCTTTTTCTTATTCTATCATCTTTGTTTAAAAATCATATAGTATTTTTGTGTTCCATAGAATAAAATTACCTGAAAATATTCTCTATCAATATCATTTACTTCAATATATGCCTTTGGAGCAGGCATTCTTTGGGTTTTTTTCGGGAATAATCTTCCTATAAAGTTTGAAGTTTTTTGCCCTGCGGTTTCCCAAAATCCTTTCTTTTTTTCAGGAATATATTGGTCGTAAAAAAGAGGATCTACAACATCCACATCATAAACGGGGATTAAATATTTCACCCTTCCCTGTTCTTTAAAAAGGACAAAGGTTCTGCCCCCCTTTTTTCTTGGGGTTAAGATGTAATATCCGGGCTCAATTTTTATATCTTTAAAAATAAAAGGCACACCCACCCTAAATAAAGGATAGGGTGAATACATATATTTTGTGTAATCTTCTGCCTGATAAGGGTCAATTCCAAACATATATTCAAAATCTGCAGGCAAAAGCTCTTCGTAAATTTTGTCAAAAGTCTCACGCTCGTTTGAAAAAGCAGGCGCTGATACGATAAATATACTGAAGATTAATAATGTTAAGATTTTTAGGATATTTTTCATAATGCTTTTTTAATGAATGGCAGATAAAAATCAACCTACATAAATTTTTTCGTTGTTTAAAATTTCAACCACATTTAAAACAAGATAAAGTTTATTGTCTTTAACATATTCTATAATTTCGTTTTTAATATCGGTTTTAATGTTTTTACTTTTGTTTTTTCCTGAATAAAGTTCTGCCGATTGGATGTTTAAAGTGTTTGAAATTTCATCTGCAAGAAGACCTACTTTAAAATCTTTTGATTGAATTGCAATAATTGTAGATTTATCCGTAATATTGGTCGGTTCATTGTCAAAATATCTTTTAAGGTCTATAACCGTTAAATAATCGCCCTTTATGCTTATAAGCCCCGCAACAAAGTTTGGCGTACAGGGGATTTTTATAATTTTTGTTTCTGAATATTTATAAAACCCGCCCACATGGACAATTTCAAGGCAATATGTGCTGTTTCCCACAAGAAAGCTTATATAAACATCTTTGTTTTGCATCCCCGTATAAGAGGGCATAGCATCTGTTTTTTCAATTAATTGCAGTTTTCTTTGGTGAAGAATTTCTTTTGATGAAATATCTCTTGGAAGAAGCCTTGAAGCCTTTTCTTTAAAGTTTGTCTCTCCGTCGCTTGTGGTTTTCATCCAGTTTTCAAGCGAATCTAAATTTATGACGGTTGTGTTTTGCCCCTTATTCAGATAAATTCCTTTGGTAAAGCTGTTTCCAAGGGCATAAGGGGGTGGTGCGATAATTGTTGTGTCTATTTTTTTAATATCTGAAATTTCATCTGCAATAATTCCATAAACACCTTCTTTTCCCTGAATTATTAAGATGTGTGTATTTACATCATATTCTTCAGTGTCGATTTTTAAAATTGTCCGAAGGTCTATAATATGAATTACTTTGCCTTTGTATTCAAGAATACCTGCAATATATGAAGGCATTTTTTCAGGATATTCAAGCTCTACAAGCTTTATAATTTCAAGCACGTTTAAAGCAGGAAAAGCATAGGAAGAATTTCCTATTTTCACAAAGATATAAATGTCATTTTCCTGAATGTTTTCTGCTGTTGCAACTTCATTCATTTTCAATTACTACCTTGTTTTTCCCGGTTTTTTTCGCTTTATATAAAGCAGCATCTGATTTTTCAATTAAATCTGAAGAAGAGCGCATATCTTTTGAATATGTTGTGGCTCCAATACTGATTGTAACATCGATTTGCTTTCCGTTAAAAATAAACTGCTTATGTTCGATGTTTTTTCTGAGCCGCTCTAAGGGCATCATGACATTTTGTATGCAGGTTTCAGGCATTAAAACACAAATTTCTTCACCGCCGTATCTGTATACAAAATCGGTTTTTCTTAAAGTTTCAACAAATATTTTTGAAATTTCCGATAGGACGTAATCCCCTGCCTGGTGGCCATAGGTATCGTTTATCTTTTTAAAGTTGTCAATATCTGCCATTGCAACGGAAATTATCGTACCGTATCTTTTTGCTCTTTCAAATTCTTGCCCCAAAACGCTTTCCAGATGGCGCCTTGTGTAAAGTTTTGTAAGTTCATCCGTTATTGAAAGGTAACAAGTTTTAACGTATAAATATTTAAGCCTTAAATATAAATCCAGTTCTGTTTTTGCGGCAGGCATGAATTTAAGCTTGTTCCATTCCACATTTTGGGTCGAATAAAAGCAAACCTTTCCAATCAGGTTGTTTTCATAATAAAAATCAAACTCTTTTCTTGATTGAAATTCATCAGCATTTTCAACAATGTTATCGCTTTCATTTTCGCTCACTGTTTCAATTTCATACTGGTCAATACAATCGGGGAGAATTTGTCTCCAAATGTCCAAAAATACGTCGTCTTTTAATTTGCAGTTTTGCGTGTCAAAGATGAGTCTTCTTTTTGTTGAATAATCGGGCGAGTGGAAATAAATGCAGGCTGCTTCATATTCAATTATTGTGGATAAAATCTTAAATATTTTTTCTGCAATAACTTTATCGTCGCTTGTATAATCCGTTAAATCCCTGAATTTATTTGTAATTGTGGATTTCATAAGGGCATCATCTAAAATTTTATTAATTTGCGGGATTATTCCTTCTTCATCAAACTCAAAGTTTTTTAAGTTTTCTTTATATCTTGGGCTTACAGGGAATTCTTCGCAAATTTCCTCTGCTATTTGGATTATGTTTTTAAAGTCTGAATCTTTTTGTATAAATCTGTTTGCACCGGATTGAGAAGCCCAGAATTTATCGAGCTTTTTATCTAAAACCGTGAGCACAATAATCGGTATCTGTTTGGTTTCAGGGTTGCTTTTTAAAAGCCTGCAAAGCTGAAACCCGCCTAAATGAGGCATCAAAACGTCTGAAATAATTAAATCGGGTGCTGTTTTATAAACGTTTACAAACCCTTCCACCCCGTTTTGCGCAGTTTCAACCTCAAAGCCTGCGCGCCTGAAAAAGATTTTCAAGCTGCTAAGTTGTGTAATACTATCATCGATTATAAGAACTTTTTTTGCCATAATTCCAATTATCTAATATAATTAAGTTAGATTATACATTATTTTTTGAAAAAGGGGAAATATGTTTAAAGATGAAAAAAAAAGAAATACACTCTCTAACGAGCTTACACAAAAAAGCACAATAGATACGGTTGTATTGTTTTTTATATTTCTTGTTCTATATGTTGTTGTTGAACATACAGAGCTTGAGCCGATTTTAATCACTGCAATTATTGTTCTTTTGTTCATCCTTGCAGTTTTTGTTTTTGAATTTACAAAAAAACTGGTTAAAAAAAGCATCGATAACACTGTTTTTGACGTAATTGACCAGACTGATGATGAAACAAAAAAGATTGAAACAAGCGCAAACAGCCAAAAGGAAAACATAAACCTTTCTTTTGCAAAACTAACAAACATTGTTTCCCTTCTTGAAAATTTAAAAGAATATATTGCATCAATGAATGATGTAATTAATGATACAAGAATTAAAACACACCACTCTCTTGATTTTACAAATACAGAACATTTAGCTGTGAAGGCAAATATTGAAAAAATGTTTGCAATAAGACACAAAATTCAAACAATTGCAGAGCTTATTTTGGAATTATCTGAATTTATCCAGTCTATTTCATCCACAATCGGTCTTGTTGAAGATATCGCAGAGCAGACAAACCTTCTTGCCCTGAATGCTGCAGTTGAAGCGGCAAGAGCAGGGGAGCACGGTAAGGGTTTTGCCGTTGTTGCGGGGGAGATTAGAAAGCTTGCAGATGAATCAAAACAAGCTACGACAAAGATTACATCTTTAATTACAGACATTCAACAGACCACAAATTCAACCGTTATGGCAACAGAAGAAGGCACAAAAGAAATTGAATCCGGGATTGACCTTGCCCACAGTATCGGAAGCAACATTGAACAGCTAATCGGTTTTATGAACGAAATTTCAACAAGTGTGAATGAAATCATAGCTTCTGCCGATAAATTAAACAAAGATACTCAAAACACAGGCAGCTACATTAAAGAATTAACCGATATGCTTGAAGCAAACTTTAAAATAAATGAAGAAAACTATAAAAACATAGAAAATCTTCACGCCTTAACAAAGAACTTCAAATCGAGCATTATGGAAGAGTAGAAGATGCACTGAAACGGTGCAGTTGCTGCAGATTAACATTGTTTTTACGGATTTTAATAAATGGAATTTTTACAGGAAGAGCTTGATGAGATTTTAAATATTTTCCAGCAGGAAGGCGGGGAAATATTGCAATCTATGGATAAAAATCTTCTTATCCTTGAAAAAAAACCAAATAATATTGATGTTGCAATGCAACTGTTCAGGGACGCGCACAGCCTGAAGGGTTCAGCAAGAATGCTTGGGTTTAACAGCATTCAAAATATTGCACATAAAATTGAAGATGTCTTAGGGCTTGTAAAGGAAGAAAAGCTTGTTCCGACATCTTTTATCACAGATACAATTTCAAGCGCTCTTTCTTGTGTTTCAATGCTTATAGAAAAAACAATCGAGCAAAAGGCTGAATACACTTGTGATGAAGTAAATGTTCACATTAAAAAGCTTGAGCAGATAACAGAAGAATTTGATGATGAACATAAAACTTCAAAAACCGTGCTTGATAAAGAGGCGGTAAAGTTTTCAGAGAAAAGAAAACAAATTTTAAAACATTTAGCAGGAATTGAAGATTGTCTTACGGGTGTTATTTTTATCTATTCTAAATGCGCCCAGGAGAATGATTTTAGCCAAATTGGCGATATGGGCGAGATTTTAAGCCGCCTGTCAAACATCCTTTTTGAAATCGGCTTAAATGATATGGATAATATCACAAAAGATGCAATTAGCCTGTATGAAAGAATTAAAGAATTAAAACCTGAAAAAGGTGCTCAAAAACAGGATGATTCAATTCTCGATTTAAACCTTAAAATAAACGAGCTTGTTCAATATTTTAACGGCGTTTGCAAGCAGGAAGACATTAAGGTTAAGAATTATTACGAAAACGCTTACAAACTTTTATCAAAAGAACCGAAAGCATTTAAAAACGAAGACCCAAAAGTTACAACGCCTTCGGATAAATTAAAAGAAAAGGCGCTTTTGGAGCTTGTAAAAAATATCTCTGAAAAGGTTCCAACCCTTTTAGAAAATAAAATTAATCTTGCAGAGATTAAAAGTCTTATAAACGAAACTATATCAAGAATTGAAGATGATAATTTTAAAAAAATCTTTGTTACGGCTTTAAGAATTATTGCAATGTATGAAAATAACAATACGCCCT
>CANSKM010000108.1 GCA_947647475.1 uncultured bacterium | reverse complement strand
TATGTCTTTTACTATGTCTGCAATTTCTTTAACAGGAAAAATCGCACCTGTTTCATTGTTTGCATGCATAATTGAAACCAAAGCCGTTTCTTTATCCACTTTTGATGCGAGCTCCTGTACATCAAGGTCTCCGTTTGAATCGACATTAATGTAATCCACCCGATAGCCGTGTTTTTCAAGGTCTTTATAAAGGTTTAAAACACAAGGATGTTCCACTTTTGATGTTATTATGTGTTTTTTTGTTTTGTTTAATTCCAAAACCCCTTTAATTGCAGTGTTTGCGCTTTCTGAGCCGCAAGATGTGAAAAGAATTTCTTTTGCATCTTTTGCGCCCAAAAATTCTTTAACGGTTTCTCTTGATTTTCTTACGGCAGAATTTGCCGTGTGTGCTAAATCATAGATTGAAGAAGGATTTCCGTATTCTTCCGTAAAATATGGAAGCATAGCTTCCACTACTTTTTCATCAACCTTTGTGGTTGCGTTGTTGTCTAAATAAATCAGTTTGTTAAGGTCCATCTATTCCACCTCTATAACGTTTATTTCATCGTCAACATGCTCTCTAAGCTGTGCCTGCACAAAGTTTTTCAGGGTAAGGTTTGAATTTCTGCAGCCTTTGCAGGTTCCGGTGAGGCGGACATAAACATCTTTTCCTTCAATGTTTACAAGCTCTATGCCGCCGCAGTCTTTGTGAAGTTCAGGCATGATGTGTTTTTCAATTACTTTGTTCACTTTTAAAATGAATTGAACCGCATTCAATTCCTCTTTTTTGTCTTTGGCTCCCATATTATAAGTGTTTATAATTGCCTGAATGTTCCCTTTGCATCTTCCGCAAGCGCCGCCTGCGTATGTAAGCGCTGTTATGTCTTCAACGGTTTTTGCTCCGTTGTGCTCAATTGCTTCTTTAATTGCGTGTTCCGTGATTGAAAAACAGTTGCAGATAATCTTATCTTTATTTGCTTTTGGGGTGGGTTTTTCGCCGTCTTTGTCCCCTTCAAGGTTTTTTAGCGCATCTTCAAGCGCTTCATGACCCATAACAGAGCAGTGCATTTTTTCGGGCGGAAGGCCGCCAAGCTTGTCTGCAATGTCTTTGTTTGTAATTTTTTTCACCTCTTCAACCGTTTTTCCTATAATCATTTCGGTTAAAATGCTTGAAGAGGCAACGGCAGAGCCGCATCCGAAGGTTTGAAACTTCGCATCCGTAATAATTCCATCCTTTATTTTCAAATAAAGTTTAAGGGCATCTCCGCAAGCTAAAGCCCCTGCTTCCCCGATTGCATCGGCATCTTCAATTGAGCCGACGTTTTTTGGGTTTTTATAATGTTCTTTTACAATATCAGAATATTCCCACATGGTTTTTGTCCTATTAAATTTTTACATTCAGATTATAAACCAAAAATACTACTTGTATAGGGTTTAAAACCTTTCAATTTGCTTAATAATAATTTTATAATGGAAGAGTTATTTAAAAATTCCCTATTGGGGCAATTAACAGAATTGGGCCTTGCATCAGGTGCCGGAACGGAAGTTGAACCGGGCGTTGAAGAAGGGCCAAATCCGCTTGCAATAAAAGTGAACGGCGATATTAAAGATTCGCCCTTTTTTGATAACCCCATTAAAGAAAGCGTAAAATCATCCAAACGGCCTGAAAACCTTGATGTTGAACCTTCTAAAAAACGCCTGAACGATTTTGATTTTGATATTTTGCAGGATTCTGCAATTAAAAAAGCGAGCGATGAATTTTCAGGCGGAAACGTTTTCGGCAAATTTTTATATAAATATTTCCCCAAAATTTATAAAAGTTTTTTAATTAAAAAAGCGCTAAATAAGCTGAATTCATTAAATAAAACAACGCTTGAACTTATGTCAAAAAAGATTCCATACGGAGAATCTGATGAAAGATATAACGCTTTGATTGAATATTTAAGCAGTGCAAATACAATCCACGCTAAGCTTTTAAAGAAAATCTAGACAACCTTATCAAGTTTTTCGCCTGCACCTTTTTGAACGATTTTTTTCAAACCTCTGAAGTTTAAGGAGCTGTTTCTTGATACGGCAAGGGTTTGGTTGTATAAATAGTTTAGTCTGCTTGCAATAAAGTCGCTCGAATTATCGCCCCCGTCTCTTTTTGTAGAGATTGTGGGGCCGTAATTAATCGCACTTGCTGCATTTATTGCGTTAACCTTTGACATTTATTATACGTTCCCTAGTCTTTTCAATGTTGTAATTGCAAAAAAATTATGCTTCCTATTTGTAAGGCACAAAATTTATGCTTGTGCTTACATTTTAATAAAAAAATAGAAGAAGTCAAAATTAACAGTTTTTTCAGAAAGTTTTACAAAATTTTACAAAGGCCAAAAAGCATTGTTTTAAAGGGTATCGTTTAAAGGGTATTGTTTAAAAGGCGCATTTCCTCTTTTCTTTTGGCCCTTACTTTTTTTGTCCAGCCAAGGGTTCTGAACCTTAAAATTAAAATAAACCCTCTGATGCACTCATCCATTGCCATTCCAATCCAAATTCCAACTAAGCCCATTCCAAGGGTTATTCCAAAAACATACCCAAGGCCGACCCCAAAAGTCCAGGCAGAAAACACGCACATATAGGCGGGAAATTTCACATCTTCAACCGCAATTAAGCATCGAACCATTACAATGTTTATCGAGCGGCCGATTTCTAAGAAAAATTCCACAAAAATTATCTTTTTTCCAAGGGCTAAAATTTCGGGGTTTTTGGTGAAAATGCCAAAGATGTTGTCACTGAAGATGTATAATAAAAGCGTGATTGAAAGAGAAATTGTCATAGAAACGGCTAAGGTTGCCCAAACCCTTTTGTTTGCAAGCTTTAAGTTGTTTGAACCTATAAGATAACTTACGACAATTTGAGAGGCCTGGGAAATTGCAACCGAATAAATGTATGCAAAATTTGCAAGAATGCTGCAATATACTTTTGTTGTAATCACCGTTGTGCCAAAGAAATTTACAAATTTCATAATAACTGTTTGGGAAAGGTTGTATGATAATTCCTCTGCACCTGAAGGAACGCCTATGTGGAGGAGGTTTTTCATTGTGCTCCAGGGAAAAGGCTTTAAAAATTTCTTTGAAACTTCAATGTTTGTTTTTCTTTTAAAAAGATAAACCATTAAAACTAGGCCAAAAGCCCTGCTTATAACGGTTGATACGGCAGCGCCCGAAACGCCCATCGGGGCAATTGGTCCAAAGCCGTTTATTAAAATAAAGTTTCCAAAAATGTTTACCGTGTTCATAAAAACGGCAGCAAGCATGACATTTTTCATAAAGCCATAGCTTCGAAGCGCCGCGGCGTAGGTCATATAAAGCCCCTGGACAATTGTAAAGGCACCCACGACAAAAAGATAAATTTTGGTTTCACTAAATATGGCATCAGGAACCTGCATCCACCTGAAAACAGGCACGGCAAGGGCAAAAATTGAAACTGTGATTAAAATGCTTACAAAAGAGAGCATAACAATTGATGTGTTAAAAACTTCAGAAATTTTTCCTTCGTTTTTTGCGCCAAGATACCTTGAAATTAAAACCGTCGTAGAAACGCTCATAACGCTTAATACGATGATTACAAGGTTCATAATTAAATTGGCGTTTCCGATTGAGCCAACATAAATTTCATTAAAATGCCCGATCATTATCTGGTCAATGTTTCCGACAAGCATCTGCAAAAGGAGCTCGACAAAAATCGGGACAGACATTTTAAAAACTATTGAATTAGAATTTTTTGCCTCTTTTATATCCATTGTTGTTAATGTTTTTTTTAAGTATTATTCTGGCGCCGAAAGATTTTTCAGGCTTTATTTTGGAATGCTAAATAATTATACACCAAGTTTTTAAAAATTTTTGTATTATAATAACTTTATTATGATTAAAGATTTTT
This sequence comes from uncultured bacterium, assembly GCA_947647475.1. GTDB lineage: Bacteria > Cyanobacteriota > Vampirovibrionia > Gastranaerophilales > Gastranaerophilaceae > MGBC122484. Next base: position 1,759 of record CANSKM010000108.1, on the reverse strand, counting down.
TTGTAAATGTGGTAAAAGGGGCGGCAGAAGCTGCTTGTTCAAATAAAAAATTAGGTGCTGCCGAGAAAATAAGCGCAAATTTTGTTTGTGAAACGCCAAAAAACCCTGAATTTGGGGATTATAGCGTTAATGTTTCTTCTCTTGCGCGCGATGCTAAAATGGCTCCGCCTATGATTGCAAATGCGATTGTTGAATTTATAAAGCCTGAAAACTATTCTATAAACGTTGTTGCAGGGTTTATAAACTTTAAGCTTGAAGAAGGGTTTTTGAAAAAAGTTGTTGAAGAAATCCTTGAAAAGCGCGAAGAATACGGCAAAATGAACCTCGGTAAGGGGAAAAAAGTAAATATAGAATATGTTAGCGCAAACCCCACGGGCCCTTTTCATATAGGCCATGGACGCTGGGCAGCTTTAGGATCATCTTTGGCAGAAGTGTTGAAATTCACAGGGTATGATGTTTATCAGGAATTTTACATAAACGATGCGGGAAACCAGATAAATAAGCTTGCAATGTCTTTAGAGCTTCGCGTGAAAGAGCTTAAAGGCGAAACGGTTGAATGGCCCGAGGATGCTTATAAGGGTGATTATTTAATTGATTGTGCGAAAAGATATATTGAAGCAGGCGAAAAAGAAGCGTACGGTGAATTTGCAAAGAAAGATATGCTTCGCCTTCAAAAAGAACTTTTGGAAAAGTTTGAAACGAATTTTGACTGTTTCTTTTCTGAAACCACGCTTTATAAAAATAATGAAGTCGAAAAATGCGTTAAGGCACTGGAAACTGCCGGAAAACTTTATGAAAAAGACGGCGCTCTTTGGTTTAGAACAACAGACTATACGGACGATCAGGACCGTGTTTTAAGGAAAAAAGACGGCTCAAATACATACCTTACGGCAGACATTGCCTATCATAAAAATAAATTTGACCGCGGGTTTGAACACCTTATAAATATTTGGGGCGCAGACCACCACGGCTATATCCCGAGAATGAAGGCATCAATTGATGCACTTGGCTATGACAGCAACAACCTTGAAGTCCTTTTAGGGCAGCTTGTAAATATTATTCAAAACGGTGAAGCTGTCCGCATGGGAAAAAGGAAAAAAATGGTCACCCTGGATGAATTGGTGGATGAAGTCGGCGTTGATGCGACAAGGTTTTGGATGCTTATGAGAAGCATCGATACAACCCTTGATTTTGATGTGGACCTTGCAAAACAGAAAAATGACCAAAATCCTGTGTTCTATGTGCAATACGCCCATGCAAGGTGCTGTTCCATTTTAAGAAAAGCATCTGAAGACAGGCTTGATACCGAAACCGGCGAAAAATTGCCTCCTTTTATTCAAAAAGAAGAACTGGATGAAATTTTAAACAGTGCAAAGGTTTCAAACCTTTTTGATAAGGATGATGAAAAATCTTATGAAGCTACAAGAAAGCTTATTTTAAGGCTTGAAGAGTTCAAAACAACAGTGGAAGGGGCTTCAAGAATGCGTGCCCCATATCTTCTTTGTAAATATGCTTCAAATTTGGCCTACGATTTTCACCATTTTTACAACTTTACAAGAGTATTGTCGGATGATAAAGAGCTTACAAAGGGCAGGCTTGCGCTTGTTGCCTCTGTCAAAAATGTTCTTTCAGGTGTTTTTAGATTATTAAAAATCTCCGCACCCGAGAAAATGTAAAGGAAGTATTGATGTATTTTGTACGCTCGACCGAAGAAGAATCCAAGGTTTTGAATGAAATTTTGGATGGAATTACCGTAAAT
>CANSKM010000107.1 GCA_947647475.1 uncultured bacterium | reverse complement strand
ATTATGGGAAATTATGCAAAAAGCAAATATTCACTTGCTGCGCTTAATATGAGGGCACAGAATATTAATTCGATGCCCGCGCAAAGAATTATGGGCCAGCAGATTTCATTCGGCTCAAGAGACATTACAACAACAGATGTTGAAGAAGGGGTTTTGCCTGACAATACGCATTTTGTTTTGAATGATTATCCGACAGAGCCCTGCTATATGGAATGGCGTTTAACTTCAAAGGAATCCTTGCCCAAAAACCCTGCCGTTCCTTATGTTTTAACGGAACTTTTAAATAACGGAAGCGCTTATAAAACAAGGGATGAATTTGTTTCAAATGCGGAATTAAACGGTATCACTTATTCTGCGGATGCAAACGGTTTTCAGATATCTTTAAACGCTGTCTGCCTTGAAGACGGGGTTGCAAAATCAATTGATACAATGAAAGAAGCACTTTATGCGCCAAGGTTTACTGAGGCTGATTTTAAAAAGGTGAAGGCGGATTTAGAAGCTTACTTTTATTCTTTAAGTAAGGATGCTTCCGATAATATTTTGGATAATTTATTTGGCGAATATTTTTCAAACCCAAAACAAGTTTTAGAAGGGCTTAAAACTTTAACACTGAACGATGTTGTAAATCATTATAACAGCATGATTCAAAATTCAACTTCTGCTTTTGTTATAAGCGCGCCCTTTAAAAATAAACCTGAATTAAAAAATCAGGTGCTCTCAAGAATAAACACGCCAAACAAGCAGTTTAAAACCCTTCTTCCTGCCTATACCCCGATTTATAATCGTTTTCGCGCAAACACTATATCAAAGGTCTTGGTTGATACGGAAGAAAGAAACCAGGCGCAGATAAATAAAACTTATTCTTTCAAAATGAGTGGTAACATCGAAGATGAAGTTAAGTTTGAACTTTTAAATACAATCCTTGGCGGTTCGCCCTCTTCAAGGCTTTTTCAGGATTTAAGGGAAAAGCAAAAGCTTGCATACCGTGTTTCAAGCACAGTTCAATCTTTTGAAGATACGGGTGTTTTAACAATGTCTATTTTATCCACAACTGATGATAAAAAACAAAATGATATAAAATATGACAATCTTCAAAAATCCCTGCAAGGCTTTGAAGAGCACGCGCAAAAGCTTATGAATACCCCAATAACGGAAGATGAGCTTAATAGCGCAAAAATGATTTTAAAGCAAAGGTATGCAAAACAGACAGAACTCCCCGGCTCTAAAACGGCTTTGCTTTCTATGAACCTGCACCAGCCCTACGGTGTTAAAAGAATGGATGAATATATTAAGGCTATTGATAAAATGACTCCTGCGGATATTCAGGCTGCAGCAAGACATGTGTTTGCAAATAAACCTCTATATTCTATCCTTGCAAGCGAAGATACGATTAAAAACCAGATTGGATATTTAAACACATTGGGTGTTGTTTCTGGTGAAATTCCAAACTCTGTATCAGGAATTTCAGGTGTTGCAGCCTAGTTTTTTGCTGTTTTCCAAGATTTTAAGATTCGGAAGCTTTGCTTTCCGTGGCAGATGTTCCTGTTGTGCCTGGTACAGCTTGGAATTTTAAGGATTTAATTGATTTTGGATTTGTAATAAGTCCGTTCAACACAACCTGGAAATTCTTTGTGTTTTCTGTCTCATTTGTAGATAAAGGCGGAATATTTGCAATGTCTGTCGCAGAAATTGTTCCAAAGAGCGGGTTTGTTTTTTCTTTTATAATGCTTGTCACAACCTGGCCTGCGGTTTTTTGTTCGCCTTCTTCTTTTGCTGTGGCGTTTTCTGTTGCAGTGCCGCCGTTTTGAGCATTTTTAATTGCCCCAAGAATTGCAAGCCCTGCCTGAACTCCTTTGTTGTCTCCGTATTTTGTATTTAAGCTATCAACAGCTTTGTCTATTGCTTTTTCTGCCTTTGTTGTCACTTTTTCTACCGTGCTTTGAAGCTTATCTGTTCCAAGCGTTCCAAGGGATTCGGCAACTTTTGAAGAAACTTTTCCTGTTATTGTTAAATTTGCGTGGTTGTTTAAAATGTTATAAGCGCCTGTTGCATAAAGGCTCATATTCGGGCCCTTTGATTTAAAGTTTGCAACGTTTGCAACTCCGTTATTAAAGGTTAAAAGTCCTGTTATGTCTTTAAATTCCTGCGTATTGAGGGAATTAATTTTGTTTGTAATACCCGATAAAACAGAGCTGAATGTGCCCAAATTTAAAACGTTTGCGGCGTTTATAAACCTTGCAAAGCTTATGCTCTCGCCATATTCGCCATCTTTAACATCAAAAGACACGGTTCCGTTTAAGGTTCTCATCTGTTCTTCAAAAGTGGCGCCTGATAGGGTTAATTTTGCGTTGCCTTGCAGAGTTCCGCTTTTTACAAGGTCCACCCTTATAAATTGCTTAGCAGCATCCTTTAGCGAGATGTTTTCAGCTTGCATATCAACGGAAGTTTTTCCTGTGATAACATCGTAAGAACAGGTTCCGTTTGCCGTCCCTTGTGCAAAAACTGCCTTCAGATTGTTTAAATTATAAATATTGTTTAAAAGCGTGTGGTCGTATGTTATATTTTCAACGATTAAAGTTCCGGATTTTAATTTATCTATCTTTGCACTTCCTGCTTTAATTGTAACTCCAAGGTCTGCAGGGACTGAAGAAGAACTGCTGCCTGATGATGCGGGAGCAGGGGCTGGCATGGTGCTCATTGCTTTTTCTGCAAGCTGAATAAGGGCGTCCGTGTCGATATAACCTGCATTATAGTTTAAATTATTTATCACAACCCCTTTTAAGAAGTTGGTTGAAATATTTGCGTCCCCTGCAAAGTCTGATTTTGCAACTTTGGCACCTTTTGCCTTTGCCGTAAGGTTTGTTTTGTTAAAATTTAGCGCTAAATCTTCAAGAGTGAAATCAAATTCAGGATAGCTTAAATTAACTACACTTACATTTCCTGTGATTTCAGGCGAAAAAGCACCGCCTGAAAGAGTTATATCCCCTGTGGCTTCAAAGCTTGTGTTTGCAAGCGGCGGCACAATTATTTTTGTTCTGTTTGGCAGACTGATATTTACGGCAGACAATAAGGGTTCTTTTGCATAAATATTTTTCACCTGCCCCTTGATATTTGCAAGCTTTGTGCCGTTTGATTTTACGGCAATTTCAGCTAAATCCAAAACATCATTTTTTAGTGCCATATCAAGGTTTAAAGTATTTTGCGAACCCCGAATTGACGGAATATCAACAATGCTTATAAAGTTTGCAGGGTCCGTAATCAGGCTGCCTGTGATTTTAATGTTTTCGATTGTTCCTGAAACCAAAGCGCTGTATGGCATAGCGCCTTTGTATAAAATTCCTTTTCTAAATTCATTTGGAATAAAGGCAAAAACCGTGTTCGGGTGTACGTTTCCGCCGATTTTAATGTTTAATTCAGGCGCTTTCATATAATCTGAAATGTCCCCTGAAACGTTGATTTTAGTGCCTTCAAGGGTGGCGCTTAGAGGTTCGATAATGATTTTTGACATATCTGCTGTAATTTTTGCGTTTGGCGCGCTGAAATTCAGCTTGGGTTCGGGCATTGAAGCACTTGCGTTTTTAACGTTAATTTCTGCTTCAATGTCATCTTTTCCTTTTGGTCGAGCCACAATTTTAATGTTTTCAATGCCGATTGGCATTTTTGCGCTTTTTACAAGCATTTTAAAACTTGAAAGGTCAATGTCTGCTTTGGGTTTAATGTTTTTAAAATCCCCAATAACATTGATTAAAAGCTTTAGTGCACCGTCTTGAAATTCAAAATCTGCAATATCTTTTTTGTTTACAGCCTTAAATTCAACTGCAAGGTTTACAAGGTCTTTAATTTTCAAAGGGTCTGATTCAACGCTTAAATTTATATCGGCATTTGATGCAATTTCTCCTTTGATGTCAAATTTGGCACCGTTTACAAGGGCACTTGTATCTTTGATATTAAGAGCGTTTTCCGAAAAATCTAAAAATGCGCGCATTTGGCTTAAAACAAGGATGGGCTTTGGACTCTTTGTGTTGCCGTCAATTATAATATTTCCGTCAACAAGTTTTAATTCCCCGTCAGATTTTATTGTTTTAAAATCCGTATTAAGGTTGAAATTGCCTTTGATATAGCCTGCTGTCGTCATATTTTTCATATCGTTTTCAATACAGCAAATATTTAAAACGGCACCGATTAAATCTTTTATGCTTTTTATGGTTATTTTTTCGGTCTTTACATCCAAATTCAACTTGGATTTTTTGCCTGTCCTGACGCTGCTTTTGGTTTGGATAAATTCTTCATTTGAAACAAAAACTTTTGAATCAATGTTTATATCCCTATCCTTAAAATTCAGGTTTAAATAGCTTTCCGGAAGCTGAATATTATCAAGTTTCAGGCTGAATTTTTGAACGTTTAAATCCCCTTTTGCCTTGAAATCTTCAATATTTTTAATATCAAGTTTTGCAAAAATATCCGTTCTTAAATTAAAATCTTCAAGGGTTTTTAGGGGGTTAAAGTGAATATCGGGGATTTCAAACTCTTCTTCCTCTTTTGCTGCGGTATTATTGCTTTCTGAGGTAATCTTTGGTAGTTTTGTTTTAAAATCAATGTCTGCGTTTACAAACTTAATATCAGTGTCTTCAATCCCGATAAATCCTTCTGTTTTAATTGATAGCGGGCCTTCCAAGGATTTCATTAAAAGCGAAGAATTATTAAGCTGCGCTAAATATGTTTTGTTAACATTTTCATCAATCAAATGAAGCGCGATTTTTTGCGCCTTAATATTTATATTCCTGATTTCAATCGGGAAGTTAAAATCTTGTTTTTTGTCTGCTTCTTGTGCAGGTTTTTCAGGAGTTGCGGCCTTTAGAATATTATCTACATATTCTATTACCGTATATTTTTTATCTTTGGTAAAAACAAGGTAAACATCGGCACTTTCCGCTTTAATTGTGTCTAAATTTATATGTCCGATTAAAATTGTGGGCAGATTTATTTCAATTTCGGGTTTTTTTAAATTAAATAAAGGCGTATTGTCTTTATAATTAAGGCCGATTTCTTCCGCTTTTAATTTTACCCCAAAACGGAATGTAGTACCTAATTTCAGGTTTTTAGCATCAAATTTAAACCCGCTCATTTTTTCAACTTCTTTTGAAATTATAGGCGTAAATTTGTTTAAATCTATAACATTTGGCAAAATAAACAAAAATGCAAGATAAAATGCCGCAAAAACGCCTGCAAAAATTACAAGTATTTTTTTAAGCTTCTTCTTTTTGTCATCTTCTATATTAAAAATGTTTTCGAATTTATCTTTAAAACCGTCCGTTAGGCTTTTAAAATCCATACCAGCTATCCTTTTTACAATTCCTCTTAAATTTCTGTTATTGAAATACTGTTAATTCCTGTATTTCTTGCAGTGTCTATTAATTTCACAACCGCCCCGTGGTCACTGTTGCCGTCTGCCTCAATCATAAGGCCTGCAAAGCTTCCGCCTGCGCCGTTAAGCTCTTTTGTTTTTTCTTTTAGCCTTGCGGCGAGAGTTTTTTCAGGCACCTCTTCTTCGTCAATTAAATATCTGTTATCTTCCGTTACAACGACGGTTAAAATTTTCTTATCATCCTGGGTGTCGTCTGTTTTTTCAACATAATCCGGTATTGCAAGGTTCAATCCCTGTTGGTCAAGCATTGGCGCAATTACCATCATAATAATTAAAAGCACCAGGAAAATATCCGTCAAAGGTG
>CANSKM010000106.1 GCA_947647475.1 uncultured bacterium | reverse complement strand
GAAGAAGCAACTGTTTCAGGCGTTTTAGAAACTTTAAGAATGATTAAAGACGATAAACACGCACTCCTTCTTTTAGATAAGGACTTGGCAACAAGAACATTTACCCAGCCTGTAATCGGCTAATTTTACCCATAAAATTAAATAAATTTAAAAAAGGCTTTGTGGATTTTCATAAAGCCTTTTTAGTGCTTTAAAGCTATATATTTTAAAATATTTATGTTACCATTTAATAAAAGTGTTTTAAAAAGTTTAGGTTTTAAGAATATGCTTAAAAAAATGTTTCTGTTTGCTTTGTTTATGATGCTCCCTGTGAGCGCATTTGCAATAGAGGATATTAAAAGTGCGGATATTCAAAAAGAAGCTGAAATCCAAAAGAAGCTGACAGATGTCGGTGTTTCGGTTTTGAATGCAAACAAAATCGATGGCAGAGTTGTTTTTGTTTATGACAAAGCAGAAGTGAAAGATAAGCTTAAACTGGATAAAACCCTTTTAAACAGAGAAGTTATAGTTTATGGTTATGATTATAAATTTATAGAAGACGATAACGAGCTTGCGGCGTTTCTTTCAAGGCGTATAGCGGAAGCCTACAGGTCTTACCCCGGGTTTTTTTCAGGGCGTTTGAATTCGCTTAAAATTAAGGCTGCGCCAAAAAAATATCAGATAATTTTTGATAAAATAGGGGTGGATTATATGGTGCGCGCAGGGTACAACCCCGTTGCAATGATTACTCTTATAAATAAAAGCCACCCGCAAAAAAGAGGAGACGGGCTTACAAGCAATGTGACATCAAAAAGGCTTGCAAAAATTTATGAATACATCTGTGTAAAATATCCGTATTTTCTGAAAAATAATGAATATTACCAAAATAAAAGCTATCAAAACTTTCTTTTAACTTCCGTAAACAACAGGAAAATGCTTGAAGAAAAATTAAGAACAAGGTCAAGAAAAGAGCTGAACTATGAATAGGGCATTTTTTATCTCATTCCTTGTTTTTTGCGCTGTTTCTTTTGGCATGCGTACAGAAAGTGCTTATGGCGCTGAAGTTTTAAATGCTTCAAAACCAGAAAGTACAGAACCTGTTAAAGATGAAATCGCAGAAAATATTTTAAAACAAAGAAACTTTGAAAAGCCTGTATCGCATTTAATTTATGATTATAAAAGCACAAAAACAGTCCCCATAAGGTTTTCGATTAAAGAAAGAATAAAATCCGAAGCGGATGTTTATGAAGGGCAAATTGTTGAATTTGAGGCCCAAAGCGATGTTTATTTTAAAAAAGATTTAAAGATAAAAAAAGGTGATACGATTAAAGCAAGGGTTGGAACCGTTATCACAAGCGGAATGAACGGAATTCCTGCAAGCATTATCTTTGATAATTTTGAATTTCCAAACATTAAAAAAGGCCAAACCGAAGATAGACTTGAAGTTTTCGGACAGGACAGAAGCCTTGTCGTTTTTCCTTTGAAGTGGGCGCTTACGATTTTGCCCCCGTCAGGGTCTTTGACAAATTTTATTATGGGCGGGCATGTAAAAATTAAAGAGGGAAAAGTTTTTACAATGTATTATCATCCTGAATGGCTGTAGCCCGCTTTTTACGGTGCTTTTGTCTGTTTTTTAAAAAGTGCACGTTAAAGTTTTGTGCGCTGAAATTGCCCGCGTGTATGTTTATGCTAGAATTGTAACAAAGAATTTTTGAGGAATTATAAGTGGCAAAGCTTACAACAATAAAAGAAGCCATAAGTTTAATAAAAGACTCTGCAACAGTGATGGTTGGCGGGTTTTTAAGCTGCGGTGCACCGGATAAATTAATCGAAGAGCTTGCCGCACAAAACGTCAAAAACCTTACTATGATATCAAACGACACCTCTTTTCCAAATGTTGACAAGGGGAAATTAATCGTAAATAAACAGGTGAAAAAGCTGATTACAAGCCACATTGGGACAAACCCCGAAACGGGCCGTCAAATGGCAGCGGGGGAGCTTGAAGTTGAATTGACGCCCATGGGAAGCCTAATGGAGCGAATCAGGGCAAAAGGGGCAGGCCTTGGCGGCGTTTTAACTCCGACAGGAATAGGTACCACAATTGCGGATGGCAAAAAAGTTTACGAATTGGATAATAAAAAATATCTTTTTGAAAAGCCTATAAGTGCTGATTTTGCGCTAATTTACGGCACAAAAGTGGATAAATTCGGAAATATTGCATATTTTGGCACCACAAGAAACTGCAACACGGTTATGGCAACAGCTGCAGACACGGTTATCGTTCAGGCCGACGAAATTGTAGATTGCCTGGACCCTAATGAGGTTGTGGTTCCCGGGCTTTTTGTGGATTATATTGTATCTGCTAAAGAAGAAACTTTGGCTGAAAAAACTCTAGAAGCAAGTGTTTCAGGTGAAGCAAGCTCCAAAAAGGCGGGTGTATAATGGTTGTGCAGGAAGGAATTATGGCAGAAACCACATCTAAAGAAGGTTTATCCAAAGAAAAAATCAGGGAAATAATTGCAAAACGTGCCGCAAAAGAATTTAAAGAAGGCGATGTTGTAACCCTTGGAATCGGCCTTCCGACCGAAGTTACAAAATATTTGCCCGAAAATATGAATGTTATGTTCCAGTCTGAAAACGGGCTTTTGGGTGTCGGGAAAGACCAAACAGGCGATGACACCGACCCGCGCGTTATAAATGCAGGCGGCGGCTTTGTTGAAATTAAAAAAGGAGCCTGCTTTTATGATTCTCAAATGGCCTTCATTATGATGCGTGGCGGCCACATTGATGCCACCGTTCTTGGTGCGCTTCAGGCGGATTCAGAGGGGAACCTTGCAAACTGGTCAATTCCGGGGAAATTTACACCGGGCATGGGTGGCGCTATGGACCTTGTTGTGGGCGCAAAGAAAGTAATTGTTGTTATGGAGCACACATCAAAGGGTGAATCAAAAATTGTTGAAAGGTGCAATTTACCTTTAACAGCGTCCCGTGAGGTGAATTTAATTATTACAGAAAGATGCGTTTTTAGGGTAGATTTGGGTAAAAATACAGATAGTACAGGTGTTTTGGCTTCCAAGACCGCAGAATTTAGTGAAAATACTGCTTTAACAGGCGGGCTTATTTTGGAAGAAATTAACCCAATGTTTTCTCTTGAAGACATTAAAGCCTGCACCTCTGCCTCTTTTAGGGTGAGTGAAAATTTAAAAGAAATGGAAATATAAATTTGCGTTGAGTGTGCTTTCTGCGAATGCCCGCCCGTCATTGCGAGCGACCAGCGCGAGCATGGCAATCCGGACGAGCGGACAATGGCATCTTTCTTGACGTCATAAATTCCAAAAAAAAGGGCATTGAAAGGTTACAAAAATCAATGCCCGAAAAGTTGTTCATCTAAAATTATTTATTTGTTTCCCATTTTATTCTGACATAGCCTGCCCCGCCTTCTCCACCTGTGCCCTGCAGTGTGCCGTCGCTTCCGCCCCCTCCGCCGCCTGCGCCTCCGTATTTATTTGAAATAATATTGTGCAAAGTTCCGTCCAGCCCGTTTATCAAACCGTTATCGCATACATTTTCATCTTTCTGTTTCCCCCCGCAGGCGCCTGCCGTGCCCAATCTTGTTTCTCCTCCCTGTCCTCCGTCATATCCTGTGCCGTTTGTGCCTCCTTGTTTTCCGGAAGTTTTTTCTTCGGGGCTTGTAAGTTCAAAACTATTATTTGGATATTTTCCACCCGCCCCGCCTGTGCCTGCATTTTGCACCGTGTTCAAACCCTCTCCGGTGAAGCTTCCGGGGTTCCCTCCAAAACCGCCTTCAAATTCGATAGATTTTTTTCCTTCGTTTGTCGTAATTTTTGAGTTTCCGCCTTTTGTTGCAAAAGAAGCATTCTGTCCACCGTTTCCGCCTGCGCCCACTGTAATGTAAATAATGTCTTTTGGGGTGACTTTTAATTTTAAATATTCACTGTTTCCGACTGCACCGCCGGCTCCGCCCCCTCCGCCTGGGGAAATTATATTATAGCTTATTTCTCCATAGCCTCTTCCTCCGCTTCCGCCTTTTGAACATAAATCAGCAGACCTCACCCCTCTTTTGCAGGCTCCGCCCCCGCCGCCATAGCCATATTGTGTGTTTGATGCGGATTCTCCTTCGCCGTTGTTTGTGTCTAAACCTCCGCCCAGAGCTCCTCCTGCGCCGGTTCCTCCTGTCGCTGTGTCTTTTGGTGCATACCCCAAACCGTTATTTTCATTTACCGCAAGTGTGCAATTTTCGGATATATTTACGGTCGTCATACCCGTTTTTTGCATATAACATTTTGCGCGAGCCGTGTTTGCACCTCCGTTTGCCGTGGAAGATGCTCCGTTTCCGCCAATTCCTCCTTCCGCACAATATTTTGTAACCGTGTTATTTGTATTATTTGTATGTATAGCACAGCTTTCTTTGCCCGAATAGTTTGAAGGGGCCCCGCCCACTGTGCTTTGAGCCGGTTTCTCCGCTATTGTAAAATTTATTATATCCCCTGGGTTTACATCTATTGTTTTTGTAAGTTTTGCGCCCGAAGAGCCGCCTGCGCCTGCAAAAGAGTTCCAATTATTTAATTCTCTGGCACAGCGAACCTGTGATGCCGCATATTGAAATTCTTTAGCTAATTCATTATTAACCGTTGTACCGTTGCTTGTAAAACTTGCATATCCGTCGTCTAAAAATAGTGAATACGCATGGCATACATAATGGCCTGCAGAAGAATTGCAGAGGCCCGGGGCTTCATTTCCTTGTGTAACGTTTATGTTTCCATATATACCGTTACTGCCGCTATATTTATGTATGGCTAAGTCAAGTCCTTCCCCAAAAAGATATTTATAGTTGTTTGCGGGTGTACTTGCTTCTACTATTCTTTTCATTTCGCTGGCGGTAATCATTCTTCCGCCTCCGCGAGTGGAGCACCACATACTTGCACCTGCTCTTGTGCATAGAGGTTTTTTGCAGCCGCCCCCTGTGAAATATTTTGAAGCAACAGGTTTTGATGCATCATCACAGCTGTATGATGTTCTGCTTGTTTCATCTTCATAATCAGGCACCCAGCACGAAACACCCGCCGCCGCTGTTTCATCAGGTTTTGCTACTTGTAAGTATGCCCACCCGTATGGTATGGTGTTTGACACGCACAAATCTTTTCCTGAATCGGAAAAGGCAGGTAAGATAAGAGAATCGCAAGAAGCATTTAAAGTTTTTCCGTTTCCGGTACCTCCGCTTCCGCCTGCACCAATGAGTGTAAATGTTATTTTGCTGACTCCTTTTGGAACGGTAAAATTGCCGTTTGAAATCTGCATCGGGCCTATTTGTTTGACGGATGCTCCGCCCCCGCCGCCTCCGCCGCCTGCACCTTGGATATTTAAGTATTGCACATCGGATGGAACCGTAAAAGTATAATTCCCAGGCTCCGCCCAAACTCTAAGCCCCGGGGTTGAGGCGTTGTCCACTTCTAATGTGCCGTCCACCCTTTTTGTCATAACAGGGGCAAGTGCTGCCATAAGCAATGACGCCACCAAAAGTGCCATAAGCATTTCCACAAGGGAAAACCCGGTGAATATTATCTTATCGGGTATTATCCTGTTGGCTAATTTAAACATAATCTACCTCACTAATTGTATATTTTTGTAAATCTGGTTTATTTATATATAAATAAATTTATTCAAATACGAATAAATACTAACAGATATGGCGAAAAAATGCAAACAAATTTAAGATTACATAATGAACAGTAAAAAGTATGTAAAAGCCTTGTGCAATTTGGAAGATATAAAAT
>CANSKM010000105.1 GCA_947647475.1 uncultured bacterium | reverse complement strand
GTTCAGACGACTTTTTCTTCTAAAATATTATCGATACCTATCTATTCGAAATATTATGTAGATGCGACAGGAAATTCAAATTTTTGCAAATTTTTAAATTGCGAATTTTTAAATGATAATGAAAAATTTCAGCCGGATTCTTTGCGTTTTATTTTATCAAATATAAATCTTGAAAAATTTGCTGAGCAGATTTTAGATTTGGATAAAGACAGGAATGTTACAACCGCTACGATGCTCAATAAGGCCGTTCATTTATCCACCGCCTATACTTTTGACTCGGATAAAATTTGGGGGCTTTCAGAGGTCTTTGAGAGGGCTCTTGCTGCCGGAGACCTGAAACATTCTGATACGGCTTATTTTCAGGTATTTACGGTTGCAAATATGCCAAACAGCCTTGCGTTTAATTGCCCAAGGCTTCAAAATTACAGTACAAATGGGCCTTTTAGCTATTCAATTGCCTTAATTGAGGCCAGGGCAAGTATTTTCAGGATTTATAATTTTATGAAAAAATATTTCAACGGTTTTGAAAATTCTTTTATAGCTCAAATTGCGGATATGACAGGGGTTAGAGTTTCTCTGAGACCAAAAACTGAATATGTTTATAAGCTTTCTGATTTAACATCCGGTAAAACCTTTGAAAATCCGCTTCTTGCGGGCGATTATCCTGTTGATATCCATTCAAACGATAAAAATTTATCGGTTTTGCATGCCGTAAAAAAATATTACCTGCCTGTCGAATGTTTAATTTGCGACGGTTGGGGGAATTTATTTGTTGCAGGGCGAAACCTTGGGGCTGAATTTGAGGCTCAGGCAGCCCTTCGAATTCAAAAAAGCTGCCTTTCTATGGGTGAAGGGCTTGCAAAATATCTTAAAAGCAAAAATAAGGGAGATGTTTAAAATGTGTAGGATTTTTTGTAAATTTTTGTAAAATTATTCTTAATCATGCCCAAAAATGTATCAAAATTTTTTATTTATGGCATTTAATTTTAGTATCGAAGTGAATTTTATACCAGTTAAATATATATTTAGGAGAAAATAATGGACACTAACTTTTTCATTAACCCGCAGGGAAATTCGAAAAATTACCTTATCAAAAAAGCGGGCCAACAGACATCATATATGGCTGCAAGGAATAACGGCCTTCAACAGGATACCGTTAACTTTACGGGCAAACATAAACAGATTGGAGGCAAAGGAGGCTGGAAACAAAGCCTTTTTGCCCTTCTTGGTTTAACCACAATTGCTACACCTATGGTGGCAAACTTAACCGGCTGCAGCTCGGGCGAAGCTTCTAATGCACAGGAAACACAACAACCGGCTCCTGAACAACCAAAAACTGATGAACTCACCGTTCCTGAAGACTATCGCGCCGAAATTCCTGTAATTACAGAGGATTACACTAGTGTTCAAAACTTATATCTTAATGACGATGTTAAATTTAACGCTGTTACATTTGCGCCTTCAAACCTTCCAAAAGGCGTAATTCAAACTATTGTTTCACCTGAAAAAGATGATGAAAACAACTTGCTCACCGGTTCAACGTTGAGAATTTTAATTGATAAAGCTACTCCGATTGAAGCAATTTGCGAAGCAAACGGCATTGAGGATACTGCAGGTGCTTGGCATAATGCAGTTCATGAATATCTTCAAGCTAACCCTGATTTAGCAACTCACATTGCTACATTAAACGGAGTTGATGATGTTGAAGAATTAACTGATGATGTTATTGCTGACACTGTTTTATACAATGAAGGCGATAAACCCTTAACTCTTCTTGGTATCGTTGCTCCAACATTTAACATGCCGGTTCCGGGCTTTGGCGGCGAAGATACGGTTGAAACCGTAGTGGTTCAAAGACAATATTCACCAAAATTTACCGAAGACGGCTATGTAACAATTGATTCAAAAACTGACGGCAAAACTGAAGGTGTTTATGCAAGCGTCGCTGCTACGATTATCAGGGAATATGATATTCCTGAAGGTTTTAGTGATGAAGATTTTATGCGATTTGTATCTCAGATTGCTAACCACTCAAACAACAAAGAAATTATGGAAACTTACATCAGAAACTTAAACATTGCAACTGCTGTTGATGATGTAACTTCTCCTGAAGACAACAAGAGAGCGCAGGCCCTTCTTGCAATGGAAAATATTGAAAACTTATATCTTCCCGATAATATCATTATAAACTCTATTCAACACGATACAGGCGATGTTGAATATAAATACACTGCAGGAACTAAGGTTTATGAACTTGCTGCACGTTCACCAATCGGCGGTGAAAATGTTCACTCTGTTACCTTAGAAGATGAAATCGATCCGGATGCTGATCCTACACCGAACGGCATTCAAAAACTTGAAGATGTATTAAAATACTACTTCGACCCGAGAACAGGCGCTCCTTTAGCTGAAATTGCCGAAGATGAAGACGGCAAAGTGTTTGTTCAATCTAACGTTGTTGACCAACTTGGTAAAGACCTTGAAGCAGCGTATATGGTAAACGCTATTAAAGACAACCTCGGCATCTTTGCTGCAGCGCAGACTATCGGCGATGATATCTATATCTTCGGCGCTTACGATATTATGGACGAAGATGTTGTTGAATTTATCAACGAGCAGATTGCAACAGCTAAAGAAGATGAAGATATAACAGACGAAGAAGCAATTGTTATTGCACGTGATGCTGCTGTTGAAAAATTTGGCGAAGGCAAGATTGAAAACTTCCTTGAAAAATATGCTTCTTTGAATTTAGACAGAGCAAAAGAAATTAATTTCTACAACGAAGATGGCGAATTGCGTTTTGTAAACAGCTTTATGGACAAAGGTGGTTCCTCCGGTATTAAATTTAACCTTCCGGATGCTTATGTGACATTTGGTAAGGCTGCTGAAGTTGCTAATTCAACACCAAGCTCAACTCCTTCAACAAGACCTAGTGGTACACCGAGCGGTACTCCTTCCGGAACGCCGTCCGGCACACCGAGTGGCACTCCTTCAGGTACTCCGAGCACGACACCGTCAACCCCAAGTACTACGCCGTCAACTCCGAGCACAACTCCAAGTACACCGAGTACCACACCATCTACACCCAGCACCACTCCTTCAACTCCAAGTACTACGCCGTCAACTCCGAGCACAACTCCAAGTACACCGAGTACCACACCATCTACACCCAGCACCACTCCTTCAACTCCAAGTACAACACCAAGTACTCCGAGCACGACACCATCAACCAAGCCGAGTACAACACCGTCAACGAAGCCAAGTACAACACCTTCGACTAAACCGAGTGGTACACCAAGTTATACACCATCATTCGGACCTGATAAACCAATAACAGAGCCGACTGATCCGACACCAAGTACAAAACCCTCAACCACACCTTCAAGCTCTCCGAGTACGAGTCCTTCAACAACTCCAAGCTCAAGCACCAGCACAACACCGAGCAGTACTCCGAGCGATTGCTTGCCTCCGCCGCCGCCGAGCAACTCTGCGACCCCGGTTAACGGAAATACGGTGACAGGCAACAGAACGCCTTCAAGCACTAGTGGTTCAACCTCAAGTTCTACTCCAAGCTCTACTTCAAGCAGCACGGTGACCACACCAAGCAGTTCAGGTGGTTCAGGTACTACAACGAGCGTAACCGCACCAACTTCCACGGGCTCTCCGGGTGTGACATCAGTAGGCCAGGCTACATCTTCTTCAACTCCGGCGCCTACATCAAGCTCAACCGGTGGTGGCTCTTCAACCAGCAGCACCCCTGTTCAAAATCAAACTAATGACAAAACAAATGAAGCTATTAAAGGCTCAGATGATGTTGAACAAAGAGGTGAAACCAAAACAGCTCCGGCTGCAACACAGACTATACAATCTGTAGCTGAAACACTTGCTCCGGCTCCGGCCTCTGCTCCTGCAGCTGTTGAAGCACAGGTAACACAAGATCCTCCGGCACCTTCAAATCAAATTCAGGCTGTAGCTGCTGATGATACTGCTAATACAATAAAATCTGCAGCAGACGTTGAAGTCAGAGGTGCGGCAGAAGCCAAGGTTGAAGTTCAATCTAACGGTGAAATTGTAATCGAAGAATAATTTAATTTGATTACTGCATAAATAAACTAAAACAGGGTATCAAAGGTACCCTGTTTTTATGTTTGAAATTTTATTTAGAAAATTTCTTTAAATGTCCGACATAATATTTTTTGGCATTTAACTTATTTATTTCAGCGCAGTTTCAATAGTTCCGCCGCCAAGAACAATCTCATTATCATAAAAAACAACTGCCTGCCCCGGCGTTATGGCATTTTGCGGCTCTAAAAATTCAACTTTTGCCCGTAACTTTCCGCCGGCATCCGTTTCAAGGTCAATGTTGCATTCCGCTTTTTGCCCTGCAGAGCGGATTTTAGCCATTGCGCCAAAACTTTTTTCGGGCGGAAATTTGCCGCTAAAATCATCAAAAAATGTCCAGGAAATATCGCTTGCAATAAGTGTATTTGAATAAGTATATTCCTTTTCAGCAACAGTCACGGTGTTTTTGCCTGCATCCAATGCTGTAACATACAAGGGGCTTGGGTGTGCAATCTTTAGCCCCTTTCTTTGACCGATTGTGTAGTTGAAAATTCCCTTGTGCTCGCCCAAAATTTTGCCGTTTATATGGATAATTTTCCCCGGGTTTTCTTCCGCTTCAATGATTTCAGCGTAATCGCCCTTGAAAAAATCCTGGCTGTCTGTTTTATCATGAACAATTAATCCGTTTTCTTTTGCAAATGCGCGAACTTCTTCTTTTTCAAGCCCGCCAAGGGGAAAGAGGATATTTTGAAGTTTATTTTGGGTTAGTTTGTATAAAAAATATGTTTGGTCTTTTTTTTGATTAATCCCTTGTTTTAAAAGATATTTACCGGTTTTTTTGTCGAATTCAACCCTTGCGTAGTGTCCTGTTGCAAATTTATCAAATTCTATTCCTGCTTTTTTTGCAAGGGTTGGAAAAACGCCGAATTTAACTCTTGGATTACAAAGCACGCAAGGGTTTGGAGTTCTTCCTTTTTTGTATTCACTTTTAAATTCACTGAAAACAAGCTCATCGAAGGCTTTTGCGCAATCTATTAAATGAAAATCGATTCCGATTTTGTCGCAAATAGTTCTGGCATCTTTTATTTCTTTTTCCTTGTCGGTGCCATAGCAAGAGTTTGCAATGGTTTTAATTTCGCCGTCATAAACTTTCATCATTGCGCCGATGACATTATAGCCTGCTTGCTTTAATTTCAGGGCACAAACGGCTGAATCTACGCCGCCGGAGATGCCGACAAGAACGGTTGTGTCTTTTATATCTTTATTTTGTGGGCTTTTGGTCCAATTATCAAAATTTTCCATAACAGAAATTTTAACATAAAAATTTCGTATAAATTTGACATAATGGCGCAAAAGGATATAAAATCAAGGAATGTTACCTGAAATTGATGAAGAAAATTTTAATAATGTCGTAGGGGAAATCCTATCAGACCTTTCAGCTTGGCGTAAAGGGATGATACACTATATTAAGGATGAGAACCCTGAGTTGAATTCTGCAATAATTGAGCTTGCAAATAAGACGGATTTAGACCCCAAAGCCGTTGCCACAGGGGCTTATATGGCATATATTCTTATTGAAAATGCTGCAAAAAAGCAGGATGAGCTTTTGAATTTTGAAGAGTAATATTTTAGGCTTTTTGCCGATTTTTTACATTAAATAAGCGTAAATGTTACATTTTATGAATTAGACTGAAAAGTCTTTTTATTTTGGTGTAGAATGTATTTATG
>CANSKM010000104.1 GCA_947647475.1 uncultured bacterium | reverse complement strand
TCATCAATTAATATAAAATTTTTAATAAAAAGCTCTTTTAACATTTATGCGGAGCCACCCCCCAGTGCAGCTTTTGCCTTAAAATTCTGTAAAAATCTTTTTTATCCTTGTTTAAAAGCAAAAGTTTTGCATAATTTTCATTCTTTGTTATAACGACTTCTTTTTCAAAATGCTTAATATCCTGACCGTCTGCCGTAATTTGATATCCTGTATTATCGCACATTTTAACTGTTATTGTCTCGTTTGAGCCGACAACGACAGGCCTTGCAGTTAATGTATGCGGACAAATGGGTACGATTAAAATACAATTCATCCCGGGTGTTATAACGGGACCTCCTGCAGAAAGGGCATAAGCGGTTGAACCTGTCGGGGTTGAAATGATAAGACCGTCTGCCATATAACTGCATACAGGAAGGTCATTTATGTATAAATCCAAAACGGAGGTTCTAGCATTCAGCTCTTTTTTTACAACCATATCATTAAGCGCAATATTATCCGCGCTTGATTTCAGCATAAGCCTTTCTTCAAGCCTGTAGTCTTTATTTTTGATTTTTTCTATTACATAATCAAGTTCGTTTGGAAGCGCTTGGGAAAGATACCCGAGGCGGCCCATATTAAACCCGAAGACAGGAATATTTAATTTACTGTAATGCCTTGCACATTTCAAAAGAGTACCGTCCCCGCCGATTGCAATTGCAAAAGAAACATCTTTTGGCATATCATCAAGCGCGTGAATTTTAGGGGTATTTTTCACAAGGGAAGATTTTAAAAAAGCATCAGAAACCTTGAGGGCAAAATCTTTGCTCCCTTCGATATCCGCATTAAAAATAATTGCGGTATTTTCCAAATTTAGGCTTATATTTTCTTCCATTTTTTTGATTATGGCGCTATTTTATCTGTAGTTTGTAAATTGCAAAGGAATATTGAAGACATCTTCCTTTTCTCTTAAAAATTTGATGACATCTTGAAGATCGTCTCTGCTTTTGCCTGAAACCCTGACTTGTTCGCCTTGAATTGAAGCTTGCACCTTTAATTTTGTATCTTTAATTGCGCCTACAATTTTTTTGGCTAAATCTTGTGTTAAACCTTTTTTAAGTTCAAACACCTGACGAACATTTCCGCCAAGAGCATTTTCAACGGGTTTTGGATCCAAAATTTTAATGCTCAAATTTCTTTTCACCATTTTCCCTTGCAAAATATCGATGATATTTCTCAATTTCATATCATCGTTTGTTGTAATGGTGATAGTTTTATCGGCTTCTAATTCCACGCTTGAATTTGAATCTTTAAGGTCAAAGCGGGACATTATATCTTTTTTAGTCTGCTCAACAGCATTTACAAGCTCTTGCCTGTCAAACTCGGACACAACATCAAAACTGCAATCTTTGGCCATTTTTTCTCCCCCGTTTTAAATAAAATAGTCTTAAAAGAAATTTAAAATTTTAAAAAAGGGGGATAATTAAACCCCCTTTAAATATCTTATTAAACACGTCTTTTTCTTGCTGCTTCAGATTTTCTTTTTCTTTTTACAGACGGTTTTTCATATCTTTCTCTGCGTTTGATTTCAGATAAAATCCCTGCTTTTTGGATTTTTTTCTTAAATCTTTTAAGAGCGCTTTCGATATTTTCGTTTTCACGTACTCGTACTTCTGGCAATGCTTTTCACCTCCTTGGGGTGCCTTTTTCAAGGTGTTGCTACACTATTTATGCCAATAATATAACAAGAGCGCAGCCTAAAGTCAATATGTTTAACCTGTTATGAGTGCTTAAAACTTATGCGTCACAAGGGCAAAAATGTCGTTGAATATCACATAAACCATAAGAATAATTAAAAGAAGGAAGAAAAACCTGCCAATTCCTTCTGTTATTTTCTCATCCAATTCGCGGCCAAGAATTTTTTCCAACGCAAGGAACATTAAATGCCCGCCATCGAGTGCCGGAATCGGAAGAAGGTTAATTATGGCTAAATCTATGCTTATAATTGCAGTCAAAAGAAGCCCGTTCAACATTCCGTAGGTTTCAATAATATCAGAGCCCACTTTTGTAATTACAACAATACCGTGCATTTCAGACATAGGAATTTTGCCTGTCACAAGCTGCCAAAGGCCATATCCCATAAGCTTTGTGCTCTGCCAAAGGTAATTAATTGAATTTGTGATAATTTCTTTTGGAGTATTGGTGGGTGTAAAATTTTCTCTCGTTTCAAGACGAAGGCCAAGAACGCCGCTTTTATCCGTATAGATATTATTTAAAACAATCTCCTTGCCGTCTCTATCTAAAACAATCGTTATCGGCTTATATGTATCAGAAAGCGCTTTTGCAAGGCTTTCAGGCTCAATGTCTTCTTTTAAAACCAAAGAAGTTTTGTTTTCAATT
Organism: uncultured bacterium; assembly: GCA_947647475.1. GTDB lineage: Bacteria > Cyanobacteriota > Vampirovibrionia > Gastranaerophilales > Gastranaerophilaceae > MGBC122484. The sequence continues at coordinate 3,451 of CANSKM010000104.1, read as the reverse complement.
TCATCTCGAAGTTCTGTCTCTTCTTTTGTGAGGACGATTTCTGAACTCTTATATTTTTCATAACCGCTTGCAACGCTCTCTGTTACCCTTAAAGGTTTTTCAGCTTCTGCAGCTGGAAGCTTCAACGCAGTGCCTTTTTTGATAATGTTTTCAAAATCTACATTTGGATTTAAACGCTTTAAGTCTTCGATTTTTTTTGTAACGATTTTACTGTCCGCTAAACCATCAAAATATTTACTGTTTTGCACAACAAAAATAAATTTATAAGTTGAAGTTACATCTATTCCGTTTATGCTCTTAATTTTATCTCCGGGCTTAATATCAGCTTTTAAAATATTTGATGTATTATTTTCAGCCACAATTTCTTTTATAAAAACATCGGATGTTCCTGTCGGGAGTTTATGATACCAGGCTGCAGCAAAAATTGTTAAAAATATTGCAAAAATCACGTTCATAAAAACGCCTGCAGAAACAATTATTGCTTTTTGCCAAGGCTTTTTATTTCTAAACCTTTCAGGAGAATTCATAGGAAGAACATCTTTTTTGTCCTCTTCTTTGTCTTCCTTGGGGGTTTTGCCTGCTTTTTCTTCTAATGCCTTTTTAGCCTCTTCTTCTTTTTCTTCATCATCCGGAAAAGAAACATATCCGCCAAGAAGAAATGCGTGAACTAAAATTTCTGTATCGCCCCATTTTGTTTTAAACAAAGTGGGCCCAATCGGAAGCCCAAAGCCAAACTTTGAAACGCGAACACCAAACATCCTTGCTGCAAAAAAGTGCCCAAGCTCGTGCACCAAAATTAACAAACTTATTAAAAACAGCATTATGATTGTATTCATTTTTATTTCTCTCTAATCCTTAGGGCAATTTGCCCCATTTTTTAAACTTTTATCTTCTCTTTTTTCCGGTAAATTTAAACAGACCAAACATCGAAGGTTTATAAGAATTTAAGGTTTCTTTTGCTTCCATTAATTGAAGTTTTAATTTCTTGTTTTCATTCACAAGAGTTTGGTTTTTCTCTTTTAATTCTATTGTTCTTTCCCTGAATTGCTGAAGCTTAGCGTTTTGTTTTGTGCTGTTCAGTTTATAATAACTGTTCAGCTTTATTGCAATTTTCTTTGCAATGCTTTTTGCAATCATATCAAGGGTTCCATGGGAAATATCAAGCTTGAATGCATTTTGCGGAGCAATTTCTGTTGCCTGCTTTACGATTTCTCTTATAATTTCCCTTATATCTTCGCCATTTTGAGGTTTTGGAACAACATTTGCAGTCTGCTTTGAAATTTCATCACGAATAATGTCTCTGATATCTTGCGCCGTAAGACTTGCCGTATTCATTTCTTTTGGCATAAGAGAAACTGTCGGTTGAACCTCGGGAATTATAACATCGGATGGCACGCCTTCCTGCAAAGATTTATACTCTTCAGGCTTGAACTCATCGTTGTTTTCTTCATCAGGCTCTCTTACAAAATCCTGTAATTCTTCAAAAGGTTCAACGTAAGATTCATTAAATATTTGTTCTAAATCTGCAGGAGGAACATCTTTTGCGTTGCTTGGGCCGCCTGTAAGGTTTTGCGCAAAAGTTTGGGCCAGCTGCATTAAATCGAGCTCGTCTTTGGTTTCTGCTTCTTCTTTTGGCTTTTCTTCCAAGTTAGGCGCAGTGTTTTCAGGCTCGATTTTAGAACCGTTTGCATTATTAATCAAATTGTCAGCTTTTTCAATCTCTTCCTGTGTAAAACTTTCGTTTTCTATAATATCCTCTTCAAGGTATTCTTCCGCAGAGATTTCATCATATTCATCAGAATATTCTTCCTCGGCTTCATCATAGCTGTGGTTCAAATTCACACAAGACATTGGCGAAACAGGAGATGGCGTAAGTCTTTTCATAGCTCTTGGCATAATTGTATCTTTTGAGCGAATTAATTTTGCAGGCTGCTTTATAAGGACTTCTTCCTGCGCTTTGCAATTTGCAACATTTTGAATTTCATCCAAAGAAACACTGTCATTTTCGACTGTTTCAACGGGCTGTGGCTGAGCCTGAATAGGTGTATCCTCATTTAAAGAAGAACTTTTTGCCAAATCATCCAAAGAAACGGAATCATTGTAGCTTTCTTCCAAAACAGGAGGCTCATTTGGGGCCTCATTTGTTGTTGCTTCTAAAATAGTATCGCTTGAGGGTATATTTATATTTTCTTCTTTTATATTTTGAGCAGAGCTTTCAGGCAAAGCAGGAGCTGTTTCATTGTATTTTTCTTTGAGATTTCCTTCAAGGCCCTCTTTTGTTTTGTCATATCTTTCTTTAAGCTTATTTAAGATAGCTTCGTAAGATGTGTTGTCAAAAAATTCTACGCCAAATTCGTTTTCATATATGGCCTCAATTTGCCATTCTTTTATAAATGAATTTAGTGTTAATAAATCTATGAAATATCCATCAAGCGCCAATTTAGTTAATATGGCGGATTTTGACAGAGCATTAAAATTATCCATAAGTTAACCCTCGTAAATTCAATTATAAATGATAAATCAAACATCTGCAATGGTAATACTTTGAAAATAGTATTTATTAATTGAATTTACATTGCAATTTTTGCAACAGGTCTTGCCTTTGTTTGCTGGATACTCATTCTTTGCACAGGCCTTCTTGAAATACCTGCCTGCGCAAGGTTTCTTTTTCTGTTTAATTCATTCAAAGAATTTAAAGTCAAATTTCTGTTGTCATAAATTTTTGCAGAAGTTTTCTTTTCCATAAGATTGTTATAAACTGTTCTTGAAGCATTGTTTTTAGCACTGTTTTGAATAAATTTGGCCTTTGCTTTAAGTCTTTTTGCTTTCTTTTTAAATGCTCTTAGAACCGCACAAATAATCAGTGCAAAAACACCGAGTGCATAGCCTGCGCTTTTATCGGGGTATGGTTGGTTTTCAACATTGTTAAAGTTTACAACAATATCTTCAATGTCGCTTCCGTTAATATAAACACGCACCTTGCTTCCGATTTGCTGCGCTATAACACTTTCAATCCTGTTTGCATTGTTATATTGAACAGAAAAATTTTCTTTTAAGCTTGCATCTTTAATATCAAAATATTCTCTGCCCGCTTCATCGATTTTATGTTTAATATTTGTTTTATAGTCACTTTTTATATTAAGCTGAATTTTATTTCCCGCAACTTCTGTTCTTCCAACATTAATTGAATATATAAAATTATCGTTTGAAAATGCGCATTGAGGAATTAAAAGCACACCAAATAATAAAATTAAAATAATTTTTTTCATCTTTATTGTTTCCTAAATCCAAGTCTTGATATGTTAACAATAACTTTTTAGAAAAGGTATATCATCAATCTTTGGATTTAAAATTTATATCAACCTAAAGATCTATAAAATTTTAATTTTAATTAAACGGCTTTAAATAAATTTGCCATCTCAATTGCGGTTTCTGCAGCTTCTGCCCCTTT
>CANSKM010000103.1 GCA_947647475.1 uncultured bacterium | reverse complement strand
TTGCAACTCCTAAGTCGTCAACGCCTTCTTTAATTGTGCCGTTCAATTCGTTAATTTGTCCACCAAGCGCTCTAACATTTGCGCTCAACGTTTCAAGAGCTTCAGCATCAACAGCAGCTGCGGCAGATTTAATATCTGCCCCTGCCACGGCAGCAGCAACTTCTTTAGCTTCACCGCCAGGAACATAAAATCCGCCTAAATCAAGCTTTGCATCAACCAAATCTTCTCTGAATTGGAAAATTGGCTTCGGAGCTGTTTTTGGAGGGTCTGGCATGATGTGGCGTCTGCAATAAAGCTCAGCACTTGAAAGCTCCCTTCCTGTCAAGGTATCAACGCCGTTAAGCTTAGCGTCACCCATCCAGCTTGTATCCAATGCAAGGTGGTTTCTGAAGAATGTTTCAGCCATAGTAGGATCCTGCGCATCAGTCACACCCTGTTTCATAGCCGCAACAAATTCATCAATCGTAATGCTCTCTTTAAGGCTTTGAACCAAATCAGCATACTCAGGCATTGCCATAAGCTCTGTCATAGCCTGCTTATCAAGCTCTGCCTTTGGAACCATACCATAAGCAGCATCTTCGGCCTTTTTAAGCAAAACTCTGAAGCGTTCGCCAAACTGTTCAAAACGCGCAACATCCTGATGTGAACGCGGGAAATCAGCCTGTAGCTGTGCTTTTGCCGCATCATCAAAAGGTCTTGTCTTTTTGGCAAAAATATCAATAATATTTTGAATTTTTTCTTCCGGCATGTAAAATTCATTTGTGGTCTTATAGCCGTTAATCATAGCGCCTGCAGGGGCAGTCCTCGGGTCTGCAATTTGCTGTGCAAGCCCTTGGGTGTTCATAACCACGGGTGTGCAGAAATATTTTTGTGCTTCAGGCGGAGTCAAGCCGCAAGGTTCAAACCTGGAAGAGAAAAGTGCAAAATCTGCCGCACTTGACATTGCATAACCTGGTGCAAAGCCGTCAATAAACACGATACGGCCTTTAAGCGCAGGATCTGCATTCACTTTTTCCATTAATTGCAGAATTTTCTTTGTCTCGTTTGCGCCTTTTGGAAGCTCGCCACCCATTACAAGAAGAGCATTTTCGCCTTCTTTTGTCTTTGCAAACTTCATAAAGGATTCAAGTGCAATCGGGTGGCCCTTTTGGAAGTCCCCTCTTCCCCAAGAAACAAACAGGGGAGCGTTTGCACCTTTATCAATGCTTTCAACAATATTTTTATCGATAGAGCCGATAACGGAGCAATTTCTGCCCGGAAGACCGGTTTCAGCCAGCTTGCTCTCGCTTTCGCCAAAAATTCCTGCAAAATCTTCCGTAAATCTTCTTAAAAAGCTCACTTTATTGTGCTTTTTAGCAATTTTTACAGTTTCAAGCGTAGGCTCTGTCGCATTTTTAATTAAATCTCTTTCCGCATCGGACACCTGCAAAAGCGTTCTATCCTGAAGCTCAACGCCAAGAATTTTTCTGCCGTCAATTTTATCAAGATCACCTTGAGAGAAAAAGTCAATAACCCTTACTTCTTCAGGGTTTGCACCGTCTTCAAGGTGGAAAATTGCCTTCCCAAGCTCACCTTTGCCGAATAGTTCCGTAATTTGGGATTTAATATCGGCAAATGCGGTGCCTTCTTTAATTTCCATAGGCACAGCAGGCGGATCGATAGCCGCTTTCATATCATCAAGATTGTATGAAATATAGGGCTGAAGGCTCACGCCGTAATCAACGCCCGGAATATCACCCGGATTTGCAAAAATTCTTTTTGTATAGCCGCCAAGGCCAAGCTTTTTGAAACCAGAAACACTCGGGTCTTCAAAGCCGTTTATAATGCCGCCGACTTTATCCTGTTCGTAAAGTTCTTTCCAAAGAGAGTGAAGCGGTGTCACAGCAGGGTTTGACGCCATTGATTTTGCATATTCCTGCGAAACTGTATTTATATAGCCATTGCCGTTTTTAACGTGCTGAAGTGCGCCCATATTCGGGTTAACGTTTCCGGCATCGTCAATATAGCCCGGAATAAAGCGTTTGAAATAGTCTTCTTCCCTACCAATTTCCTTTGCAAAATTATACTCGGGGCTTCTTCTAACCCTTTCAATCTGCTCCGGAGTAGCTTCAGCGAGGAAAATATCTCTTGCTGAGCATTCGCCGCAATATACAGCGCCTGTGTTGTGGAAAACGCCGGTTGTTTTTGCGTCTTGATAGAACGTATCGCCTGCCTCAAGTTTTTTAGCAACGAATTCAGGAACCAACATAGTTTGAGAATCCGAACAGATAATAGTTTCAGCATCAATTCCGGCTTTTTCCAAAGCTTCAACTACGCCTTTAGAATACATATGATAAGGCTGATGGCTTGTATAAGCATCAGTTAAAGATTTAATTCTTGCTTCAGGAGCCATAGCACGAAGGCTGTCTGCAGCAGTCATTCTCTTTGCAAGCTCTGCTGCTTGCGGTTCACTGCAATATGCACCGTTTGCGTAAGCTTTTGGCATGCGGGCAGCTTCTTCTGTGAAAAGCATATAAACATCAACATTTTTTCTGCCTGCAAGCGCCGGATGGTCAACAACCTGGAATAATTTTACCGGAGTAGATTCTGTTAAACCCCACTGCATATCAGTTGAAGCCACTTCCTTCAAACGAGTTACCGCAGCCTTGTCATCTGCAAGGCCTTGAGGATTGTAAGCATATTTTTTTGAATTAACATCGTTCACCCAAACAGGCTGTCCTGCAATAGTGCGAACAGAAACGGAACCGTCTTGCCCGATGGCGCCATTATAATAAGGAATAACCAAGCTCACTTTAGATTCACCGTCAGCCAAAGCGGCCGCAATATCAGGACTCATGGCTTTTAGCGCATCGTCCCAATCTGCCATATTCATATAATCTTTGCCAACGGTTGCAACGCCGCCAACCTTCATCCACGGTGGTAATTCAGCCAAAACATGGAGCACATGCCCTTTGTTTTTTGTGCCGCCGAATGAAATCACAGAATGCGGACGAGCTAAAGAATCTGTGGAATTTACAGAGCTTGTTGATGCAGCAATTGGACTTGTGGCTGCACTTTTTGCGGGCGCCGTAAAATAAGCCTGATTTTGAACATGATTAATTTTCATAAAAAACTACCTACACAACACGTATGAAACTACTTACACAAAACATGTAAAGGAAATAAATTGCCCGTTCTTTGTAAACTTTTATTAACATCATAAAAATTTACACAAAAAACACGGGTTTTGGGCAATATAAAAACCTTATACACCTATTCGCACAAAATAAGAAATAAATGCACCAGCCAAAGGAGTTAATCCTTGGTTTCTCTCTATTTGATAATCGTGCTGCGCCTTAAAACTTTTTAAAAGCTTTTTCAGGCGCAGAACCGATAATATCAAAAAAAGTATTATTTAACAAGCCCCATTTTAAAATTATAAAAGACCTGCTTTTTTATGAGCCTCAAAAACAGAGTTTGCAAGGGTATCGAGCGCCTCAAAATCTTTTTTCTCAGGTTTTCCTTTAACCAAAACGGGCTCAATAATTTCAACTTTTAAATTCGGAAGCATGCCGCCCAATTTTCCGAATAAATCTCCACCCCAGCCAAAAGAGCCGATAAATGATGCAAATTTAGCCTTAGGTTTTAAAAGGTTTGCAATGTATGCAACGTTTGCAGCGGCAGGATGCGGACTTGCAAGCACCATGGAAGCACCAATAATAATCGTTGCAGCATCCACAAGGTTCATCGCAATATCCCCTAAATCAGCCTCAATTATATCATAGCAAAGCGCCTTAACCCCTTTTGCTTCAAGCTTTTCTTTTACATAAAAAGCCATTTCTTCAACACTTTTATACATTGAAACATAGGGAATTAAAACCAAATTTTTTGCTTCATCGGCGGACCAGTCTCTGTATAAATCCAAAATAAATTCAGGTTTGTTATAAAGCGGTCCGTGGCTTGGACAGATGATTTCAGGCTTAATTTCATCAATTGTTTTTACATATTTTTTGCACATCGGACGGAAGGGCATCATAATTTCCGCGTAATATCTTTTTGCAGAAGAAACAAGCTCCTCATCGCACTTTGCGTACAATTCTTCAAAAGGAAGATGCGCGCCTAAAAAGTCGCATGTGAAAAGAATATTATCTTCAACAAGCCTTGAAAACATTGTATCGGGCCAGTGTACACCGGGCGCCATGATAAATTCAAAGGTTTTATCCCCGAGAGAAAGAGTTTCCCTGTCTTTTACGACAATAATTTTATCTTCGGGAACAAGGAGCATTTCCATCAAATTGCCCTTGCAGTTTGCATTTGTCACAACTTTTGCATTCGGAAACTTTTTAAGCAAAGCGGGAATGGAACCTGAATGGTCCTGTTCGCCGTGGTTTGCAATAATATAATCCACATTTGTAACACCGTTGTCATCCAAATTTTTAAGATAATCTTCAGTGAAAGGTGGGTACATTGTATCAACAATGGCGGTCTTTTCACTGCCTTTAACAAGGTAAGAATTATAGGTGGTGCCGTGTTCCAGAGGAATTAATTCGTCAAAAATCACTCTGTCTGCATCATTTAGACCGCAATAAAAAATATTTTCTTTAATTTGTTTAAATTTCATGGCATAAATCCTCTTTTAATTTACGAATTTATCCATAATTTAACACAAACAAAAAAGCACAAAAAGATTATGCGGTTTTGCGTTTTACGCCTGCAATTTTAACATCTTTAGCCTTAACATCGGCAAAATCTTTTCCTTGGGCGCCTTTTTCTGCAACTTCATTAAATCTTTCATCGCCAATAAACCTTGAAAGCCTTGTTTTAGCACCGTTTGGGAAGTTTAGAACGGGATCATGGTCGAGCTTTCCGGCATCTTCGGCTGTTATTTTATATGTTTCATAAAACGCATTTTTTAAATTTGTAATACACCAATTGCGACTAACATCACCGCTATATCTAAAATCTGCTTTGGAAGCAGCATTGCTTGAGCTCCAATCAATCAACCCTTTAACTTCTGCCGGGTTTAAAACCCCGACATTGCTTGCATCAAGCATTTGGACAAACCTTCTAACGTTAACATCCTTTGCAAAAAGCATGTATTCTTCCAGCATATCCCAGCGTTCCTTGTTAAGAGCCTGAGCCTCAAAATGCTCTGTCAGCTTGGCTTTTTGGATTTCATCCAACAAAGAGGTAAGTTCATCGTTATTCAGCCCGTCAATATATTCTTGCGAAATGTATTTATATGCACCAACTTCCGGCATGGATTCCATAAATTTAGAAAGTCTTGTAAGAAGCTCATTTCTATTGTTTTCATACATGAGAGCCTCATTTCTGGCCTTTTCGTTGCGGCGGCGTGCTTCTGCTTCAACTTCATCTTTTAAATCAAGAATACTTGGCTGTTGCGCTGCGCGTTCGGCCTCTGCAGCCTTTTTAGCCGCAAGTTTTTCGGCGCGTCTGATACTTTGTTTTGATTGATGCGGCTTTCTTGTTGCCTTGAGGGCTTCTTTAGCTTCATCTTCAGAATCAAATTCAACCGCGGAATCTTCCATAGACTGCAAAATGAGCATATCGCCTTCACTCATGTAAACATTTGGCGTAAGTTCCGCCTCTTGGGCTTCTGTTATAGAACCCGCAACAGCAGTGAAAAATGCTCCGATTTTACTTAAAATTCCTTCGCCTTTTTCCTTTTCTTTCAAGGGTTTTGGCGCATAAGGCCTTATAGGTTCTTTTTCGGGACGGCGCTGAACATACACAGGCCCGCTTGTATAGCTTGATTTTAATGAAACCTCAGGTGCCGCTTCTCTTGTCGGTTCCGGCTTACGGTAAGTATAAACCGGTCCTGAAATATAAGGGTTGCCAAACAC
>CANSKM010000102.1 GCA_947647475.1 uncultured bacterium | reverse complement strand
AGCAATACCTGTACTAGCAATTGTTGATAAACCCATAATCTAACTCCTTTTTTTAAATCCGGTAAACTTTAAATCTAATTCCTTATGTTTTTATAAAGTTTTTTTGATAAAAAAAATTGCCCCACACTTGCTCATTCCAAAGCCCTTCTTCTTGCCCTGCAAGGATTTTAAAAGATTTTTTTCAAACTTTGCAAAACTTTATATTTATAAAACAAATATTTTTACACATTTTTGCAACCACCCCAAATTTAACAGCCATGCCCTTTTGAAAGCAGAAAAATAAAATTTGTCCTCATATATTTAGTGCATTTAACGGATAAAAAAGCAAAATATAGAGGTTAAAATATAATTGAAGGAAGTATTAAGGGGGCAAAGATGAATAAAGATTCTGAAGTTTTCCTGCCGCAAACAAACGGCGAAATATCCGATTCAATTGTGCAAAATTGGACACTGCAGGCTTATGAATGCTGGTCAATCCGCTGCAATTGCGCACTTTGCTCCATAAACAGGTCTAAATATTCTTTTGTCTGTCAAATGCCAAAAATCGTTAAAGCCCTTTTAAAAAAGCAAGGAAGACCGAATTTAAGAATGATTCAGGAGCAAACAAAAACTGCTCTGATTGCATAAAAATTTCCCTTTTCTTTCTGACGCACACTAAAAACACCGGATTTTAAACCAACCCGGTGTTTTTTATTCATATTTTTTTATGCGCAAGCCCCGCTGCAGCACAGCAAACTTACCCGCCCGTTCTGTCCAAGAAGGATTTCAAGGCTTCATCCGTGCTTTTTGGAGAATTCAAATCCCTGATATCAAAATCCTCTTCGCTCTGCGTCGGAAGCGGCGGATGGAAATATTTTTTTGTAAAAAGCAGAATAAAATAAAGGATTAAAGAGGCCAAAGCCACACCAAACATCACTTTTCCAAACATTGAAATCAGCTTTATAAGCTCCATCCCTGTGTTTGGCACAACAGATTTTGTAAGTTCCTCATTAACATTCGGGTCAAAATCCTTGTCTTCAACCCTTAATGGCGTTGCTTCCCCGATTTGTTTTTGTTCTTCCGCAAGTTCTTCCCTGATTTTAGCTTCCTGTGCGGCCTTTTCGCGTTCTTCTTCGGTTAATTCCTCTTGAATCGGCGCTTTCAACTGAACCTTGCCTGATGCATCAGTACTGCTTTCAGCCTGCACTGCATCCACAGAAGGAAGCGGCGCATTTTCCGCAAAAACCTGTGTGTTCAGCCCAAAAAGGACAATCAGTGCCAAAAGAAAAAATTTCATTATCTTATACCTAAACATTATCTACTCCTCGCCTGCATTTGCCCCGGCCGCATTTTTAGCAGAAGGCTTTCTGCCGCGCCTTTTAGGCTTTGCAGGTGTCTCATCTTCTTTATTTTCGGCTTTATCCGCCTTTGGATTATCAATCAAAGCCACAGGAGAAACCGCAAGCTCAGCCTTTTGGGCTTCCTCATTTTTTTTCATTGTTTTTTTCGTTTTTCTTGAAACTTTTTTAGGTTTTTCAACAACCTCAGCCTGGCTTTCCGGCTCGTTTTCAGCCTTTGCCCCAGCCTTCAACTCTGCCCTTGCGGAGTCTTCTTCAAAAATATTATCAACAATATTATTTACAAGCTCTTCCGTATTCTTCGGCGCAGCCTTGGTTTCAGCCCCCTGATTATTGTTTTTTGCGCCGCGGCCTTTTTTATTTTTCATATTCTTATTTTCAGAATTCACCGCAGCGTTTTCAGGCGCTTGGTTTTGTGCAGGCTGGATATTTTGCTGATTTTCAGCTTCATTGTCCGCCAAAATAGCCTGATTTTCCTTGTTTTCAAAGTTTTGGGCGTTATCGTTTCTGTTAAATTTCTTATTCTTATTTTTGAAATTGTTCCTGTTGCGGTCATTTTGCTGTCCGCCCTGGTTGTTATTTCTATCGCCGCCCTGGCCCTGGTTTTGAGAGTTTTGGCTACCCTGGTTTTGGTTGTTAAAATTACCGCCACCAAAAGGCCCTTTAATTTTATTAATCTTTGCCCTCAATTCCCCTTGGGCATTAGAATTTAAGAGTTTTAAATCTTCGATAATAAACCCTTGGCCGCCGCATTTATCACACTTTTTGGTGAAAATCTCTGAAAGGCTCTGTCCCTGCCTATGGCGGGTTAGCTCAACCAGCCCTAAATCAGACAGCTGGCCAATTTGCGGTTTTGCTTTATCCTTTTCAAGCGCAAGTTCAAAATACTCTAAAACTTTCAGCTTGTCCATTCTTGATACCATATCGATAAAGTCGATAATCACCATCCCGCCTATGTTTCGAAGCTTTAATTGCCTTGCAATTTCATCTGCGGCCTCAAGGTTTGTCTTTAAAATAGTTTCAGCTTGTGAAGATGAGCTTGTGAATTTGCCTGAGTTTACATCCACAACCGTAAGTGCCTCTGTTTGCTGAATAAAGAGGTATCCGCCCAAAGGCAGATTTACTCTAATCTGCAGCGCATTTTGAATTTCTTTATTTACGCCTGATGCAACCAAAAGGGGCTCAGTCCCTTTGTGCATCGTTACTTTCACCTTCATATTCCAGTGTTGAAGCAATTGGGTTGTGCGATGAAGCGCAAATGCAGTATCCACAACAATTTCATCCACATCCTCCGTACATGCTTCGCGGATAATTTTATACAAAAGCTCCTGGTCTCTATGCAGCAAGCACGGCGGATTTGCAGTGTCCGCAGCATTCACGATAGAATTCCATTTTTCTAATAAGATTTCTAAATCTTCCTGAATTTCAGCCTCAGACTGGCCTTCTGCTTCTGTTCGGACAATAACACCCACGCCAACAGGCTTTAGAAGGCTTACAATTGATTTAAGCCTTGCCCTTTCTTTGCTTGAGACGATTTTTCTTGAAACATTCACCCCTTTTTCATCAGGCAAAAGTACTAAAAACCTTCCCGGGAGGCTTAAAGCAGTGGTCACCCTCGGACCTTTATGCCCTGTGGGCTCTTTTACAACCTGCACGATGAGCTTTTGTTTCGGTTTTACCTTGTCTTTCAACTGCCCCTTGCCCATAATGTCATCCGTGTGGATAAAACCCATTTTATCCGGCATGCCAACATCCACAAAAGCCGCGTCAATTGAGGGTAAAATGTTATCCACAACGGATAAATAAACATCCCCCAATAAAACATCACCCTTTGAAACGAAAAATTCGCTAACCTTATTATCCTCTAAAACCGCACCAATATTATCTTTCTCAGATATTATAATTTTCTTGGTCATAAACTTTTTCCTTTATAAATCTTTAAATCCTTATAAAATTTCCGTCAAACTTTTATCAAAAAAGGACAGTCGTTTTATTTCAAAAATCGCATCTTTGCTAAAGTATTTTAAAAACTCATAAGCCCGAAGAGCAGGCAAACTATCATCCTGGCCTGCTTTTAGGATAAATTTCAACTTGCCATCACAAATTTCGGCACTTTTAATTGAATTCCTGTAATTGATCTGTTTTATAATACCTTTTTTCGTTTTCTTCTCTATGAATAGCTCATTTGAAGATAAACACTTTTCTAAAGTATATCTTAAATCTTCAAAATTTGAAATACCCAACGTTTTGTTTACTACATTGTTTTTTGGGATTTTCGCCTCGTAAGATGCCCACTGAATAAGATTATCCAGGGAAACCATTCTCCTGCCGTCGGATTCAAGCTCTTTTAACCCCATAATCCGCAAATTTTCAGGCGCAGCAGCTTTGAAATCTTCTAAAAAGCTATTTTTCAAGGGTTCTATTGTAATAAAATTTAAAAGTTCGCATTCTGATTCGATAAACAACGGAAGCGCCGGCGAAAAAGAAATTTTCGGGACCTTGTTAAAGCCCTCTGTGAGCGCAAAATGAACCCCCGTGCGTCTTAGGGATTTTAAAATAAGATTTTGCCAATCCAGATGGGACAAAAACTTCAATTCATTTATTTTACTTAGCCTTAGCTGGTATCTAAACTCTTTTTTGCACATTTTTAATTTCGCGGCGTTTGTTCAAAAGCACTTCAGGCGTGCCTTTCGGGCTAATTTCATCAATAATTTCACCGCCCAAAAAATCAAATTCCTTTATTTTTTGAAGCGAATAATTGAGCTGACAATCCTTTGCCTGCCTGATTAGGGAGCCAAATTCTTTTTTCTCTGTAAAAATATCCGAGAGCGGGCTCAAAAATTCCATAAAATAATTCTAGCATTTTGTTTTTCGTCGGGCAAAATGTTAAATTATATTATATTTTCTTCAAAAAACTTTATAATTCCGTCTTTATAGGCTGAAACCTTACAGGAGAAGGGATACACAGGAACCTTTAAAAGCCTTTCAACCTCTTTTTGGCGTTTAAAAATTTCATTTTTTGAAATATAATCACATTTGTTTAATACGGCAATTGAATTGATATTATTGATTTTCAGCCAATCAAACATCTGCATATCGTTTTTTTGAATTTCATGCCTTGCATCAATAAATTGAATACAACATTTCAGGCTCTCGCGCTTTAAAAGATACTCTTCCAGGCTTTTTTGCCACCTGTCCTGCTCTGTTTTAGAGACTTTTGCATACCCATACCCGGGTAAATCCGCCAAAACAAAGTCTTTTCTATCTGTTGAAACCTGAAAAAGGTTAATTAGCCTTGTTTTTCCAGGGGTATTAGAAGTTTTTGCAAGACGGGAATTATTCACAAGCGCATTTATAAAGCTTGATTTTCCGACATTCGACCTTCCTAAAAGCGCAAACTCATTAAGCCCTAAAGCAGGGCAGCGCGCCAAATCCGGGGCGCTAATTAAGAATTGTGCTTGCTTGATTTTCATTAATCTTAACTTGTCTTAACTCATTCATTTTTCTCTTGTAAACCACAGCAGAAAGGAGGTTATAGGCCTTTTCGGAGTTTACAACATCAATTTGCACAGTATCATCAAAAAGGCTCACATTTATTGCATTAGAGCTCAAAAAATCGCTTTTTAGGTTTGTAATTCTTATAATTTTATTTTTAAGAAGCGAAAGGGGCTGTGCTATAAAGGTTTCAAACGATTTTAAAATTATGTTTCTCATTTGATTTTTCCTAAACTTTACACAAATTATACCAAAAAATTAACTTTTTTGTATAATATTTTTAGGCGAATTTTACAAAAATTTGAAATTGGAATTTTTTGACAGAAACCGCCTTAAATGGTGCTTTAACAGTGATTTTTAGAGGAAAAAATATGTACAAAGAAATAACCCCGAACGGATATGGAATAGCGATTGAAACCGAGGAAAAGCCTTTATACAGCGCGCAAAGCGAATTTCAAAAGGTCGAAATCCTATCATCACGTGGCTTAGGAAACATTTTAACCCTGGATGGCCTTATGATGACAACAGTTGAGGATGAATTTTTCTATCACGAAATGATATCCCACATTCCATTATGCTCTCATCCAAGCCCCGAAAGCGTTTTAGTGATTGGAGGGGGCGACGGCGGCACTGTGCGCGAAGTTTTAAGGCATAAAACCGTGAAAAACGTTGAGCTGTGCGAGATTGACGGCCTTGTAATTGAAGCAAGCAAGAAATTTTTACCCTCAATTGCGGGAAAACTTGATGATTCAAGGGTGAAAGTCTTTGTGGAAGACGCTATTGAATATATAAAAGACAAAAAAGCCTGCTATGACGTGGTTTTAATCGATTCAACCGACCCGATGGGCCCGGGGGAAGGGCTTTTTACAGAAGAATTTTACACAAACGTTAAAGAAAGCCTGAAAGAGGGCGGAATCGTTGTGGCACAATCGGAATCACCTTTTGCAAACCCAAAAGAAATGAGGATGATGTATCGCCTGCTTCACAAAGTATTCAAGACTGTAAAGCCTTATGCAGGGCCAATTCCAACCTATCCGGGCGGATATTGGAGCTGGGCTTTCTGTACAGATA
>CANSKM010000101.1 GCA_947647475.1 uncultured bacterium | reverse complement strand
CAGCAAAGCAGGCCTTGAAAAAAGCCCCGTACTTGAATCAATTAAATCAAATGCTCTCGGGCCTTCCCCAAAAGTTGGCGAATTGTTAGCCGCAGACCCGCTTCCTGAAAACAGAAGAATCACTCCGTGTGCCTGGACAGGCTTCCTTTGTGATGCAATGAGGGCAGAGCTTAATACAGACATTGCCTTTATAAATTCAGGAAACACAAGAAAAGTTCCAAAGCCGGGCATTATCACAGAAAGAGACATCGCAGAAACAACGCCGATGAAAAATACTCTTTTAATTTCAACAATGACCGAAAAGGAAATCGTAAGAGTTATAAAAGAAGCGGCCAAAACAAGTATGCAAAGTAAAACCGGCGAACCGGGGCTTATGCAGGCTTCAGGCTTAACTTATACAATAACATCAGAGGGCGATTTGGTTGATTTGAATTTTGTTGACAAACAAGGAAACAAAACCCCGATAGATGTTAACAACCCCTCTGACACCAAAACCTACACAGTAGCGCACGATTCGTTTGTTTGTGAAGAAAGAGAAAACCCGGAATACCCCGGCATGTTCATTTCCGCACACAAAAACCAAACAGTTCAAAGGTTTGATTTTGATAAAGACAAAACTTTAATTGACTATATTAAAAAACTTCCAAACAAAGATGATTTAAAAATTGTCGATGACGGCAGATTAAAAATTGTTCCTTCAGGCGGCATTATCTTCCCCCAGGCGGGAACAACACAGGCTTAATTTCACCTCGCACATACGCATGCTTTCAAAGGTTTAGCCGAATTTCACGCTTATAAAAATCATCAAAACACCTACTGCCCAGCAATAGTAAGCAAAACATTTCAGGTTGAATTTTTCTAAAAATTTCATAAAATATTTTATGCAAAAAAAGCCTGTAACAAAGGAAGCCACGCAACCAAGGAGCATCGCTTTAAAATTAAAGGTGTGAATTTCTGCGGGGTTAATTTCCAGATGATAATTATTGGCACGCTCAAAATGAAAGAAAACCTTGCAGCCTTTGTTCTTTCTATGCCGTTAAAAATTCCTGTCCCGATTGTAAGGCCGGAGCGAGAAAGCCCCGGAAAAACCGCTAAACCCTGTGCAAGGCCGATGAGCGCTGCAGTTTTAAAATCCATATCTTTTTCTTTGCGCTTTAATTTTTCGCTAAAAAAGAGGATGCAGCCTGTAAACAAAAGTAAAATCGCAACAATAGCAGGGTTTTCAACCAGACTATGTGCAATATCTTTTATTAAAAGCGCAACAACACAGGTGATAAACGTTGCCATTATTACAAAAACGCCCATTCTAAATTCAACCGTGCTGTAATTTTTGGTTTTAAGCCCAATAAAAAAGCCTTGGGCAATTTCTTTTAAATCCTTAAAAAAGAAAATTATTACAGCAAGAAGGGAGGCCAAGTGAATTAAAATATCAAAGAAGATTTCTTCAGACCCGACATTTTGAATGGCAGCACCTGTTATCATTTTATAAATTGCAGAAGAAAAAACAATATGTGCAGAGCTTGAAATAGGTAAAAACTCGCTAATGCCCTGAACTGCCCCCATAATTACAGCCTGAATTGTCTGCATAAAAATCCTCTTTTCCCTGGGGCATTTTTGCAATTATTAGCGCAAGGCCCGGGTTTTAACTATCCTTCAAAATATGAAGCGCAAGATGTTGGCGTTTCCCAAACACTCACTTTTGAAACGTTTGGAATTTCTTTTTTAATTCTTTCAAACAAAAATTTTGAAATAAACTCAGAACTTGGCGAAGCACCATCAAACTCAGGCAAGGTGTTAATGTCGGTGTGGTCAAGATAATCAACTATTTCGTTAACTTTTTTCTTTAAAACTTTAAAGTCAATTAAAATATTTGATTTATCAAGAACATCGCCTTTTGCATACACTTCAACTTTCCAGTTGTGCCCGTGTTGGTTTTCGCACTCGCCCTTATAGTTTAAAAGGTGGTGCGCCGCAGAAAAATGTGTTTCTATCTTCACTTCAAACATAGGATAATGTTAGCATAAATAAAATTTTGGGGTATAAATTAAATAACTTATTTTTTAGTTTGCTTTTTATCTTTGTCAACAAATTCTATGTCATAGCCCAAGATATCTGCAATAAGCCTGATTTCACGGTAGGGAATGGTTTCAAGTCTTAATTTATTTCCAAGATTGCTTGAAGAATATTTTTTATTCAGCCTTGCGCCCATCTCCCTTACAAGCTTTTCACGGGTCCAGCCCTTTTTCAAAAGAAGCATAGCTATTTCTGTTTTTATATCAGCTTTCATACTCATTAGTGCATTTTAACACTATGTAGTGCATTTCATATTACCATTTGACATTTTGCACTTATTAATTTAATATAGCACTATATAATGTAGGATTGTAACAATGAATGAAGAGATTACAGATAACATTAAATTAAAACTGGTTGAAATTTCAAGTTTAATCCGTGTTTTAAAAAATGCACTGGATAACCCCGAGCGAATGACAGAAGATGTTGCACATTACGGCAAATTCATCTCCCTAATCGAACAAAAATTAAACAAAATTCACGATGTTTTGCACAAAGAAGAAAAACTTTAAGATTACAGTCTAAATCCTGGAATGGAGAGGGTTTTGGTTGAAGGTTTTTTATTGAGCAGCTGTCATTGCGAGGGAAGCGACAGTGTACCGAAGCAATCCAGAAAGATTTCCACTAAAAAATCTTTTATTACTATCGTTCCGCCTTCTTAAATATATTTTTATACCGGGTCTGCAACGGTCAAAGAGCTATTAAGCTCATTTTTTATTGCTCGCAAACTCAACCCTGCCTCAAGCTAAGGAGGCAGGGTCTCAAACATACTCGCTTTATACATTCGCTAAATATCTCTAATGCCCTTATGCTAACGGTATAAAAATATATTTAAGAAGCCTCCACAGGTTCGCCATTAATTAGATCTCAAGCAGGCTTACACTATTTCGTGATTATATTCACAAAAAATGTAAAGAATGTATTAAATACACTTGCAAAATATGTTTTTTGTAATATGATGTTTATGTGATGTTATTGTGAAAAAAATCACAAATAAACCGAAGCTTAAAAATTTCGCCAAAAGAATGGGCAATAAAACAAAAGCAATCGTTCAATACTTATATTTTTAAGGAGAAAACTATGACAGAAGAAAAAAATTGCAATTGCGTTTGCGAATGCAATGAAGAAGAGACAAGAAAGCCTGTTGAAAGTGTTGAAGACCTTGAAGAATTGATTTCAAGAGTGAAAGCTGCTCAAAAAGAGTTTGCAAGCTATTCACAAGAACAAATCGATAAAATCTTCAGAGCAGCAGCACTTGCAGCAAACAAAGCAAGAATTCCCCTTGCAAAAATGGCTGTTGAGGAATCAGGCATGGGCGTTGTTGAAGATAAAATCGTGAAAAACCACTTCGCATCAGAATATATCTACAACAAATTCAAAAACGCTAAAACTTGCGGCATCTTAGAAGAAGATAAAGTTAACGGTATTAAAAAAGTTGGCGAACCTTTAGGCGTTATCGCAGGTATCGTTCCGACTACAAACCCGACTTCAACCGCAATTTTCAAATCTTTAATCTGCTTAAAGACAAGAAACGCAATTATTTTCTCACCCCACCCAAGAGCAAAAAAAGCAACTATCCAAGCTGCAAAAATTGTTCTTGACGCTGCAATTAAAGCAGGGGCACCGAAAGACATCATCGGCTGGATTGACGTTCCTTCAATCGAACTTTCAAACATGCTTATGAAACACCCGAAAATCGATGCTATCCTTGCAACAGGCGGCCCCGGCATGGTTAAAGCAGCTTACTCTTCAGGCAAACCGGCATTGGGCGTTGGCTCAGGAAACACTCCTGCAGTTATTGATGAAACAGCTGATATTAAAATGGCAGTTTCTTCAATTCTTATGTCAAAAACTTTCGATAACGGCATGATTTGTGCTTCAGAACAATCAATCGTTGCTGTTAAAGATGTTTATGATGCGGTTAAAGACGAACTCGTTAAAAGAGGCGCTTACATCTTAAATGCAAGCGAAGCTGAAAAAGTTTCAAAAATTATCCTTACAGAAGCTGGCAGTGTTAACCCGAAAATTGTTGGTCAGCCCGCTTATAAAATTGCAGAACTTGCAGGCATTTCAGTTCCTGAATGTGCTAAAGTTCTTGTTGGTGAAGAAACGGAAGTTGCAATGGAAAATCCGTTCTCTCACGAAAAACTTTCTCCAATCCTTGCCCTATACAAAGCTGAAGACTTTGAAGAAGCAACTGATATGGCATACCACCTTGTAATTCTTGGCGGCGCAGGCCACACTTCAGTTCTTTATACAGATGCAAGAACTCAGGAAAGAATTGACTACTTTGCTAAAAAACTTCCTACAGGAAGACTTTTAATTAACTCTCCATCATCACAAGGCGGTATCGGAGACCTTTACAACTTCAGATTGGAACCGTCTTTAACACTCGGATGCGGAAGCTGGGGCGGAAACTCCGTAAGTGAAAACGTTGGTATTAAACATTTATTAAACTACAAAACAGTGGCTGAAAGGAGAGAAAATATGTTATGGTTTAAGGTTCCGCCGAAAATATACTTCAAAAGAGGTGCAACCGATCTTGCCCTTCGTGAACTTAAAGGCAGACAACGCGCATTCATCGTTACAGACAGATTCTTATTCGATTCACGTGCAGTTGATCAAATTACAAAAGTTCTTGAAGATATCGGTATGGATTTCCAAATTTTCTTCGATGTTAAGCCGGATCCGACCCTTTCAACCATTAACGAAGCAATGCAGATGGTAAATGTTTATAAACCTGATGTAATCATCGCTCTTGGCGGCGGCTCACCGATTGATGCTGCTAAGGTTATCTGGTTAATGTATGAACAACCTGAAACTGTGTTTGATGATGTTGCAATGAGATTTATGGACATCAGAAAGAGAATTTGCGATGTTCCTGAACTCGGCAAAAAAGCATTAATGGTTGCAATTCCGACAACATCAGGTACAGGTTCTGAAGTAACTTCATTTGCGGTTATTACAGACGATAAAACTCACATTAAATATCCTCTTGCAGACTATGCCTTAACACCGAATATGGCAATTATCGACCCGAACTTCGTTGATACAATGCCAAAAGGCCTCTGCGCTGCATCAGGTATCGACGCCTTGACTCACGCAATTGAAGCATACGTTTCTTGCATGGCAACAAACTTCACAAACTCTCCTGCCTTAGAAGCTGCAAAATTAATCTTCAGATATTTGCCGCGTTCTTACAACGGCGGAAAAGAAGACCCGGTTGCAAGAGAAAAAATCCACTACGCATCTTGCCTTGCAGGTATGGCATTTGCAAACGCATTCTTAGGTTTGTGCCACTCTATGGCTCACAAATTGGGTGCTGCATTTAACATTCCGCACGGTGTTGCAAACGCATTATTAATCAACCAAATTATCAGATATAATGCTAACGATTGTCCGAAAAAACAGGCTACATTCCCGCAATATAAATATCCGATGGCAAAAGCTAAATACGGACAAATTGCGGATAACCTCGGCCTTGGCGGCAAAAATGACGATGAAAAGGTTAACTTATTGCTTGAAGCAATTACAAACCTCAAAAAGGATATCAACCTTCCGTTGTCAATTAAAGATGCAGGCGTAACAGAAGAAGATTTCTATGCAAAATTAGACAATCTTGTAGAACTTGCATTTGACGACCAATGTACCGGTGCAAACCCTGTTTATCCTTTGATGGAAGAAATCAGAGATATCTACATCAAGGCATTCAACGGCGTGTACTAATTCTTATACACTTTTCAAAAACCCCGGATACAACATATCCGGGGTTTTATAATAAAAACAAACAATATCAGCTCTTTAACGTATTTAAAAAACGCACCGTGAAGTATAAAAT
>CANSKM010000100.1 GCA_947647475.1 uncultured bacterium | reverse complement strand
GTTAAAGACCTTCCGGGTGTTAGATACCATATAATCAGGGGCACACTTGATACTGCAGGTGTTGCAAACAGAACGCAAAGCAGATCAAAATACGGTGCCAAAAAAGCTAAAGCCGGCGCTAAGAAATAGGCCTTTGAGGGAGTTTCCCAAAAGGTTTAAAAAGCGCACGGGAGTGCCTTTTAGCTATTAAATAAAAACGGTTCGCCGTGCTGGGCAAAAAGCCGTGTTGCAGTTTAAAAATAATCAGAAAGGCTAAGTAAATAATATGTCAAGACGTTCAAAACCGGCAAAAAGAATACCTGCGCCGGATCCAATGTACAATAGTGTAGATATTGCAAAATTTATAAACAGATTGATGAAAAGAGGCAAAAAATCTATTGCACAAAAGATTTTCTATTCATCAATGGAAAAAATTCAGGAAAAAACTAAGGAAGAACCGGTTGATGTTTTCAAAAAGGCTCTTACCAATGTTACTCCTCTAATTGAAGTTAAAGCAAGAAGAATCGGCGGTTCAACTTATCAGGTTCCTGTTGAAGTTAAACCTGAAAGAGGCCAGGCGCTTGGTTCTTGCTGGCTTATTGAATCTGCAAGAAAAAGAGGCGGCAAATCAATGGTTGAAAAATTAACATCTGAAATCCTTGATGCTGCAAACGGTTCAGGCGCTTCAGTTAAAAAACGTGAAGACACCCACAAAATGGCAGAAGCAAACAAAGCATTTGCTCACTACAGATACTAATCCTTATCTAAAATTCTGGCCAGGCCTGAGTTTAGAACAGTTTAAAATCTTAAAAGGATTTAAAATATATTTAATTCACCCGTCAAAATCAATATTGGCGGGTGTTTTGCATTAAAAGACGTTTGTTTTAAAAGCTATTTGCATCAAAGGATGCACTAATCAAAACATACATTGTGTCGGTCTTTTGGATACTGTTGCTATTACAGCTTTTATTATTTGCGAAAAATTTGTAAATTCTTGTGTTTTTTAACAAAAATCCCCTTGCACGGCTTCATCTGCCATTATATATTTTGCGCCAAGCTCCGGCATCTTTGCCTCGATTACATCCAAAAGCGCCCTCATCACGGCTTCATTTGCACTGTAGCCTTCGTTAAAAGTGTCTAAATGCAAGTATTTATCGCCTTTTTTGTCCTCCAAAAGCCGCATTTCAATGTTTGCAACGGGTCGCATTGTTGTATTGTTGCCATATTTGCTTTCGTTGATACTTTTTTTGTAGGCCTGTGCCACAAAAACACCATCTGTTACCGTACAGTTTGAAAGGTCTGAAAAGTCAATTCCTATGGTCATTTTGCGAATTTCGCCATGTTTTGTTTTATATTCAATTTCTCTTTCGCCGAAATATTCTGAATGCGATTCAGCATAAAGTCTCCTGTCTTCCAAGAGTGCTTCGGCTTCTTTTGCTTCAAGCACAACATACGGTGTGTTCCAGAATTTACTCCAAACATCGTCCGCAGAAAGGTTTTCTCTTGTTATAAAATCGAGCACGGCATTTTCTCTTAAATAATTTTTGCTGCGCGGGGTTTGCCTGAAATTGCTCTTATAGTAAAACTTTGGCGAGCCGCCAACAGTGAGCTCCAGCCTGCCGCCTTTGCCCAAAGCCTTGCTTTTTTGAACTGCAAATTTTAAAAGCTCTGTGCCTGCGCCTTTGTATTTGCCGTTGTTTGCCTGTCCATAGAGGGCGTTTACGGATAAACTATCGCCAAAGTCGCTGATTTGCATTCTGCATAAAACCTCATCTTTTGTTGCAGCATAGTATTCATCCCGTGTTTGGGTGCTCTCTAAAATGTACCCGGGGACCTTTTTCCCTTCGCTGTCTTTTAATTTAATATTTTTTACAACTTTGCCTTCGAGATTGCTTCTGTTATAGGGTCCGGACATATCGAGAGTCATAATTTTCGGGCTGAATGTGTCCCTTTCAAGCGGAGTAAGACCTGTGTTTTTTATGCCAAAAAGCAGTGTGGCAGCCGCATTTTTTATGGGGTTTTGCCTTTTTGCTTTTGTTTGTTCAGTTTCTTCCGTTTTTTCAAAATTTAGTGAAATTTTCATTTTTTGTCCTTAATTGTATTTAAAATGTCTGTTTTTATATATTCTGCGCCAAATTCTTTCGCCTTTGTTTCTGCGGCTTTAAAGGTTTCTTCAAAAATGGTTTTTTCAAGTGGTAATCCAAGGTTTGCCGTATAAAAATTTCTTGCTTCTAAATATTTTTTGCCATCCTTATCTTCTAAAAGCTGCATTTCAAGTGCTGCAATTTGCTTGTGAAAATTTTCTTTGCCCTTTAAAATTATTTGGATGACACAGGCGTTTTCTTCCGGCTCGGAGCCTGAAAGGTCTGAAAAATCAACATCAATGTCCATCAAATATTCCTTTCCGCTCTCGCTTTTACATTCAAGCGTTTTAGAATACATTGTTTCAGATTTTGAATTATCAAAAAATCTTTCCCCTAAAAGCAGGGCTTCTGCGCCTTTTTCATCCAAAATAACATTTATGCTGTCAAAATTGTGCTTCCAAAAATCGTTTGGCCAAAGGTTTTTTCTTGTTGTATAGTCGAGCGCTGCATCCATTATAAGGTGCTCGGGGTATCCGCGCCCTGCTCTAAAATTATTTTTAAAATAAAAGGGGTATGAGCCTGCCATGCAAAGCTCCAAACGTCCGTCACAGCCTGCTTCTTTGCTTTTTTGAATGGCGAATTTAACAAGTTCCGTGCCGGCGCCTTTAATTTGTCCATCGTTAGATTGTCCGTAAAGTGAATTTATAAAAATATACCCGGTCCCGAAAGGATGCGCGCGGGTTATCGACATTTCACAAAGGGCGCATTTTTTGGTGCAGGCGTAATATGTGTTTTCATCTTCAATTTCTTGAATTATAAACCCCGGGGTTTCCTTGCCTTTAGAGTCTTTCAGGGTGATATTTTTTACAAGCCTTCCTCTAATGTCAGGTGTGCCGTGGGTTCCTGGCATATAGGTTTCTATAATCCTTGGGGTGAAAATGTCTTTCGTGTTCTCCGACGAAAGCTTTGCCGTAAGTAAATTTTTTGCGCTCAAAAGCGGGCTTTTTGCGGCAGGGCTTTTTTGGGAAGGCTTTGCATCCTTTTTCAAAAGGCTTCTAAATGTTGTGTTTTGGGGTGAAAAATTAATATGCATATTTTTTAAAAAGTTTTTGCTTTTTTATGGTATTTTTAAAAAGCCCAAAAAGAATAAAACTTGCGCCATTGATATTGTTTATTAATTTGGGTTTTGCTTCACATATCTTTACAAAAGCTAAATGTTTTTGGGTTTTCTGCCGTAAAACATTATATAAGATAATATGATGAGGCAAGGTAGATGCAATTTAGAAAAGAAGACAGGAGCATTTTTCCTGAAAATTTTGTTGAGATGCAAGGTGTAAAAGGCTCAAACGCGCCCAATGATGCTTTGGGTGATATGAGGCGCGATGATATATTAAGTGAAATTGAATTTTTGAACGCAAAGGTGATGCGAAGCGGCGGACATGCGCTCTCTAAAAACGCGGAGCTTGAAGAAGCCGAAAGTGTAAATTCAAGAAACAGCATTTCGGATTTAGTTAAAATGGGACACAGGCTGCCCGAGGTTGAGGCGCCTGAAAAGATGCTCATATCTGAAGAAAGTGCTGTAAGGCAGGATGATGCACCTGCTGAGGCACAGGTTTCAAAATCAGGTATAGCGCCGTATCGAATTGTTAATTTGATTTCAGGAAGCTATAAATTACCGGAAATTGATGATGAGAGCTTTTTTAGGTAAGAACTTCAGCCTCTCTTTTTAGGGAGGCGGTTTTTAGTGAAAATTCATTTTTGTAAAATTTGAATGTGCTTCTTGCAAGCTGAATTTTATATGATAAAATTGAATGTGCAGATATTTGTACATTGAATTTTTGTTGGTATATTAAGATTTTGCAGAGCGTTTTGCTTTGTGGATGAAAAGTTTAAGATTTCGGGACGTGGCGCAGCTTGGTAGCGTACTACCTTGGGGTGGTAGGGGTCGCAGGTTCAAATCCTGTCGTTCCGAAATCTTTAATAAAATAAAAACTAAATAACTATTTAGTAATTATATCGGGACGTAGCGCAGCTCTTGATAAGCGTTAAGCTTATCAAAAAGAATAAAGCACCGGGTGCGCTGAGTTCCGGAAAACACATCGGGATGTAGCGCAGCTTGGTAGCGCACCGTGTTCGGGTCGCGGGGGTCGCAAGTTCGAATCTTGTCATCCCGATTCTGTTTTTAAAAGGCTTTTTGGAGATTTTTCTAAAAAGCCTTTTAAATTTAATTGTGGAATCAAATAACCGGGCTACAGCAGGCTGTTTACAAGCCTGTACACTGTTTTGAACATTCTTTCAAACTCTTTTATATTAAATGCAATTGTGTTGTTCTGAGCGCCGGAAGGTGCCGTATATCCGCCGTATTCAGGGCTTTTCATATACCAAAGCTGAATGTTGTTATCTTCTGCTAAATATTTTGCGCGGGCAAAATATTTAAAATCGGATTCTTTTTCTAAAATAAGAACAATTGCCGCCTGTTTTCCCGTCATTTTGGAATAATAAAGGCTCTGCCCGACGGCCTCTGCCCATTTTGGCGCAAAATCAAATTCAACGGCATAGCTTTTTGTAAGGCAATCCACCCTTGTTTTGTCGGCTAAAAGATATTCTGCCCTGCCGCCCCACTTGCTACACCACTGGTTTTGATAATATTTTTCAGGGTAACTGTGCGCAGCTTCCGCCCTTCCTCCTGCAGAAATACAAGAAAAGCCTGCCAAAAAGCCTGTTATAAATAAAACTGTTAAAATTTTTTTCATAAGCTTTATTTTATAAAAAATTCAAGGACATGAAAACCCCTGCCGTATGCTTGTTTTAAAAATGTTTAGGAATTTTCAAAAGCTTCGCTTAGCGCTTCATAAATTGCAACAGCAGCCCCGATTTTTCCGACAGGCTCTCCCATATATTCAAGCATTTGTTTTTGTGCCCTGTATGCTTCAAGTTCGTTTTTTGCTTGTGTTATGCAGTCTTTTTTTACAAAGCGTTTTAGAGCTACAGGGTCATCTTTCAGGGCAATTTTATCCCACATCGGAAACCTTCTGCAGCTTTCAATTGCAACGCTTGCATCGGTGTTGAAAATTTTTCTTACCATTTTGTTAAATTCATCCTGGTTTTCGCATCCAAAAGCTTCAAAGATGTCTTCTTTTGTTAAATTGTCCATATCCCTATAGTTTTCAGCGCTTTGCGCAAATTGGTCTGCAATTTCTGTTTCAATCGCATGGAACACTTTGCAGGCAAAATGCATCAAAACTTCGGCTTTTTCCGCGTTTTGGCCTGCTGCTTCGAATGCAATATTAAAAATATCCCCGTCAAGCTCTT
The DNA here is from genome assembly GCA_947647475.1 of uncultured bacterium. Classification (GTDB taxonomy): domain Bacteria; phylum Cyanobacteriota; class Vampirovibrionia; order Gastranaerophilales; family Gastranaerophilaceae; genus MGBC122484. The sequence goes on along the minus strand of CANSKM010000100.1, from coordinate 612 downwards.
GAAAACCGTGGGTAAATTCGTGTGCTGCAATTGCAATCTGTTTGTTTGCGTTTTCTTTGCCGATTTCATCTATAAAAAATGTAACTTGTTTCAAGCTGCCGTCTTTGTTGCGCTTTGGCATAGTTACCGCCGTTGCCCTGAGGCTTTCTTTATCCATGCCGCTTTTTTGGCCAAGGTTTTGCGGGTGCTCTACTGTAAATCTTGGGTCATATTTGCGTGCCATTTTTTGAATTTTTTTAAGGTTTATCGGATGCGGGCCGGTTTCACTTGTTTGGTAGAGTTCTTTGCTTAATTCAAGCGCAAGTGCTGCATTGTCTTTTTTGTCTTGGCTTTTTGCTTCCGTTTTTCCGCTGAATGTTACCGTGTCAAACGCGGGAGTGTTAAAATATGCGTTTTGTGCCCTAAAATCTGGCTTTAGAAGGGTTATTCGGCTAAATATATTAACATTTGAAATTTTCATTTTCAAAAGAGTCCTTATTTTTACAATTTTAATAAACCCTCTAAAAATATTTTTTTGTTTTTCTTTCGGTGTCTTGGGGCTAAAAACTCTATTTTCCCAAAGAAAGTCTTGCAATTTCATTCGGGTGAAAACTGGCACGAATTGAATTTATC
>CANSKM010000099.1 GCA_947647475.1 uncultured bacterium | reverse complement strand
GGGCGACCCGGGTGCTTTTATGGACCGTTCCGTTATGGAAGGCGACCCGCACAAGCTTTTAGAAGGTATGGCAATTGCAGGCTTTGCGGTTGGTGCAGATGAAGCCTATATCTACGTTCGCGCGGAATATCCGCTTGCAATTAAAAGGCTAAGAACTGCAATTAAAGACGCGGAAGCCGCTAACCTTCTCGGCAAAAACATTATGGGAACGGATTTTAGCTTTGAAATTCATATCAAAGAAGGTGCCGGCGCATTTGTTTGCGGCGAAGAAACCGCTCTTATCGCATCAATTGAGGGCGAAAGAGGCATGCCAAGGCCAAAACCGCCATTCCCTGCAAACAAAGGGCTTTTTGGAAAACCAACCCTTATTAATAACGTTGAAACCCTTGCAAACGTACCCGTTATAATGCTCAAAGGGGCAGACTGGTTCTCATCATTGGGAACAGACACATCAAAAGGCACCAAAACCTTTGCTCTTACAGGTGAAGTAAATAATACAGGATTAATCGAAGTTCCAATGGGGACAACGCTAAGAGAAATTGTATTCGAGCTTGGCGGCGGCATCAGAAACGGCAAGAAATTTAAAGCCGTGCAGATTGGCGGCCCCTCTGGCGGCTGCCTCACGGAAGAACATCTCGATTTGACGCTTGATTACGACAGCTTAATTAAAGCAGGGGCAATGGTTGGCTCAGGCGGGCTTGTTGTAATGAACGAAGACACCTGTATCGTTGAAGTTGCAAGGTTCTTTATGAACTTTACGCAGAATGAAAGCTGTGGAAAGTGCACCCCTTGCCGCGAAGGCACGAAAAATATGTTAAAGATTTTAGAAAAAATCACCCGCGGGGAGGCAACCCTTCAAGACCTCGATTTACTTGAAGAACTTGCAATGAGCGTGAAAGACGGCTCGCTTTGCGGCCTTGGAAAAACCGCTCCAAACCCCGTATTATCAACCCTTAAATACTTTAGGGACGAATATATAGCACACATTGTCGATAAAAAATGCCCGGCAGGCGTATGTACGGCATTGAAAGTTATTGAAATCCAGGAAGACAAGTGCAGAGGCTGTTCAAAATGTTCAAGAATATGCCCTGTTGGCGCTATTTCAGGCGAAATAAAATCACCGTTTAAAATTGATAAAGAAAAATGTATCAAATGCGGCGCCTGTCTGGATTCTTGCCCGTTCAAGGCAATTGTTCAAAAATAGCCGCTTTCAAGGTTTATAACGAGCAAAACCCTTATGGAGTCTTGCAAACAAAGTCCTAAAAGTATTTTAAGAAAAAAGGAAATAAAAATGGAAGATAAAAAAACTTTATTTATAAACGGCAAAGAGGTTGAATTTACTGATGAAATCAACATCTTGGAAGTTATGAGAAAAAACGGTTTTAATGTCCCCACTTTCTGTTACCGCCCGGATTTAAAGCCCTTTGGCGCCTGCAGAATGTGCGTTGTTGAAATCGAAGGCCGCGGAATTCAAACAAGCTGCACAATGCCGCCTGAAATTGGCCTTAAAATTCAGACAAACACCGAAAGAACAAGACGAATAAGAAAAACCGTGCTTGAATTATTGCTTGCAAACCACGACAGAGAATGTACATCGTGCGAAAAATCTGGCAACTGCGAACTTCAAAAATACGCGGAAGAATACGGAATCAGAAACATCCGCTACGCACAAAAAAAAGAATTCGCAGAAATTGATACTTCAAACCCCTCGATTGTTCGCGACCCGAACAAGTGCATCCTTTGCGGCGCCTGCGTTCGAGCCTGTGAAGAATTTCAGGGCCATGCGGTTTTAGGGTTTGCAAACAGAGGTTCTAAAACAGTTGTTCAACCTATGGCAGGAAAATGCCTCGGGGAAGTTGATTGCGTTTATTGCGGCCAATGCCAGGCAGTTTGCCCGACAGGAGCCCTTACTATAAAATCCGACATTGAAAACGTTTGGAATGAGATTACAAATAAAGATAAAAAAGTTGTAGCCCAAATTGCCCCTGCAGTAAGGGTTGCGCTTGGTGAAATGTTTAATTTGGAACCGGGCGAAAACACAATCGGGAAAATAAACACAGCCCTTAGGGAAATCGGCTTTGACCTTGTTTTTGATACAAATTTCTCTGCCGATTTAACCATTATGGAAGAAGGAACAGAATTCTTAGAAAGATTAAAAACCGGAAAAGATTTGCCACTCTTCACTTCCTGCTGCCCTGCCTGGGTAAGATATATGGAAAATGCGCACCCTGATATGTTAAATCACCTTTCAACCTGTAAATCACCGCAGTCTATGCTTTCTCCCGTTTTAAAAGAGGTGCTTCCAAAAAGAATGGAGGGCTATACAAAAGAAAATATCACGGTTGTATCAATTATGCCCTGCACCGCAAAAAAAGCCGAAAGCAAAAGGGAAGAGCTTTCAATGAACGGAGTTCAAGATACCGACTTCACCTTAACCACAAGCGAGCTTGGCCGCATGATAAGAGAAGCCGGCATTGATTTTTCAAAGATAGAGCCAAGCAAGGGTGATACGCCTTTTGGCGAATACACAGGTGCAGGAACGATTTTCGGAGCTTCAGGCGGCGTTGCGGAAGCAGCAGTTAGAACGGCGTATGAAATTGCCACGGGAAAACCCTTAGAAAACGTTGATATCAAAGAACTTCGAGGCGTTCATAACAGATGCCGCGACGTTGAATTTGACATAAACGGTGCAAAGGTAGTCGTACGTGTTGTTTCAACTTTAAAAGAAGCTGAAAAATCACTTTCTGAGATTAAAGCGGGAAATGCAAAATTTCAGATGCTTGAAGTTATGGCATGCCCCGGTGGCTGCGTAAATGGCGGCGGGCAGCCAAGAAGCTGTGATTCTTCTTTAATTAAAGAAAAAAGAGCCGAAGGCCTCTATACAGAAGACAAAGAGCTTCCTTTAAGAAAATCCCACGAAAACCCTGAAATTCAAAAACTTTACAGCGAATTTTTGGAAAAACCGGGCAGCCACAAAGCCCATGAGCTTTTGCATACAACCTATCAAAACAGGCTAAAAGGAAGCTATAAAGACTTTTCAAAATAAAACTTTATAAAATAAATAATAAAAGCACTCTGTCTTTAAAAAAAGGACAGGGTGTTTTTATTATTTGTGCTAAAAAAGTTTCTGCCCAAAGGGGGAATGGCGGAGTTTTATATTTTAGTTTAAATTTTAACCGTGATATAAACTTTTTTGCAATCGGAGAGAAAAAAAAATGAAGAAATTGACAAACGGAAAAAATTCAGCAAACAAAATAAAATTTTTGGGCTTATTTTTAATGCTTTTTACAGGCCTTTTTATGGGAACACAAGCAGGGTTTTGCGATTCGCCTTTTGAACCTTGCAATATTGCAGTTGTAGATTATGACAGGATTGCAAAAAATACACAAAAATATATCGAGCTCAAAAAATATCAGGAGAAAAAATCAAAAGAATTGCAGGAATTTATGCGTGCTGCAAGGGAAAATACAGCAGCAGAGAAAAATGCGGACAAAAAATTTGAGCTTCAGGAAAAATATAATGCAGAATATAAAGTCAGGAAGGCTGAAATTGAGCAGTATTATTCAAGCAAAATAAAAGAAATCGACAATTCGATTAATGCTAAAATCCAGGAAAAGGCAAGAAATATGGGTTATGCGCTCGTGCTCTCAAAAAGAGGGGTGCTCTATGGCGGCGAAGACATTACAAATGTGATTGAAGAAGGGATAAAATAAAGATTTTACCCGGGCTTTATGCCCTTTCCGCCTATGCAGACAAAAGACTGTGCCCCGGCTTTGCGCCTAAAATACGAAGATAAAAACAACCCTTCTTGTTTCGCTTTTTAAGAATAAAAAACAAAATAAGAAGGGTAAAAGCAATCAGAAGAGTTGAGGATTTATAAAATTATTATATTAAACCACAGTGCGCTTTTAATCGGTAAAAACTACAATATTTCACTTTTTAAAGGTTAAAAGGATAATTACCCAAAAGTACGCCCCACGGCGCAAAATGTGATATAATCTTTTTAAAGATTTTAAGGGGGATATTTTATGCGCACAGACGGCAGAGAAAATAATGAAATAAGAAAAGTCAAATTCACAAAAGGATATACAAAACACGCACCCGGGTCTGTTCTTGTTGAGTTTGGCGATACAAAAGTCATCGTTTGTGCAAGCGTTGAAAATGTTAAACCGAAATGGATGCCAAAAGACGAAGTTTCAGGCTGGATAAGCGCTGAATATTCGCTTCTCCCAAGCTCCACAAATATCCGCTGCCAAAGAGAAAGAACCAAGCTTTCAGGCAGAACCCAGGAAATCCAAAGGTTAATCGGAAGAAGCATCAGAGCCTGTGTTAACCTTGAAAAATTGGGCGAGCGGACAATTACAATCGATGCCGATGTTATTCAGGCCGACGGCGGAACAAGAGTAGCCTCAATTTGCGGCGCATACGTTGCCCTAAAAGAGCTTGTGGACAAGCTTCTGAAAACGGGGGAGCTCACGGAAAACCCCATAATTGAACCGATTGCGGCAATTTCTGTCGGCATCAGAAACAGGGAAGTTATTGCAGATTTATGCTATGAAGAAGATTCGAGCACGGATGTTGATGCTAATATCGTTATGACAAAAAGCGGCAAAATCATTGAATTTCAGGCAACAGCGGAAGGTGAAACTTTTACAAAAGACCAGCTGAATAAAATGTATGAACTTGCAGAAAAGGCAATTGAAAAAATCATAAGGCTTTATTAGCTTTATTGGCTAAAACCCGTTTAAAGCACAACATCTTAACAATTTTAGTCTGAAAAACATATCAACCGCCATAAAATGTCACCTCGTAACAAAAAACACCTAAAAAGGCGAAAGCCCCGGGAGTTTGGGGGCCCGGGACAATTCACCTCCCTATAAAAAGGGAAAAATTAAAAGCTTAGAATTTTCAGCCTTTTATATCGCCTTTTTTATCAACGTCATTTTCTTCGGTATCATCCGCATCATAATTTAAGGCATCGGATGGAATATCAAGGCTGATTGTAAAACTAAAGCTCATTCCGCCGTCTTTTGGCCTTGAAGCCTCAATTGTCCCGCCATGCGCGTTAACAATTGCTCTGCAGATATAAAGCCCGAGGCCCGTTCCAACTTTTCTATAGTCTTTTGAATTTGTTGAATACTTTTTAAACAAAGTATCAATATCGTTTGATTGAATCCCAAGGCCCGTATCGGACACGGTGATTTTAAAATTGTTTTCAAGCTTTTCTACCGTAATATCGATAACGGAATTATCAAAGCTGTATTCTGAGGCATTCACGATTAAATTTGAAAGCACCCTTTTAATTTCAATGTCATCATAATATGCCGATGTGTCTTTAATGTCTTTGTATGAAACCTTTATAGATTGGTTTTTCTGCGAAATTATAAACTTCAGGTTTTCAACCGTATTTTCAATCGTTGCCTTGATGTCATTTTTGGTTTTTTGAATTTTTAACTTACCGTTTTCTGTTTTATAGTTTGTTAAAACATTTTCGGCCATATTTTGCATATATTTATTCGACGCCATAATTTCATTTACAATTTCTCTTTGCCTTGGGTTGAGTTCGCCAAAATAATCTTTAAGGAGCAAATCAAGCGCCTGAATTTGCGCCCTGATTGGCGTTTTAAGGTCATGCGTTAACATTGCAATGAAATTTTCTTTTTCAAGAAGAAGCTGATTGTTTAATTTTCTCACTTTTAAGATGCCGTAAATTTGGGCAATCACTGTCTGCGGGTCAATCGGTTTTTCAATGTATGCAAGGGAACCGAAATTAAACCCGTCAATTTTATCCTGCTTTTCGCTTGAAGCGCTTATAAACACAATCGGGGTTTGCGCGTTTGCTTCAGATGTTCTGATTTCGCCTGCAAGCTGAAACCCGTCCATGCCGGGCATTATCACATCCAATAAAATTAAATCATACCTTGTTTCATCAATCGTCTCTAAAACTCTTGCAGGGTTTGTATAGCTTGTAAATTCAATCTTAAAAGGCGATAAGACATCTTCTAAAAGCTTTATGTTTTCAGGAAGATCATCCACAATTAAAATTTTTGTCCCTGCA
>CANSKM010000098.1 GCA_947647475.1 uncultured bacterium | reverse complement strand
ACGAGCCTCTTTAACGGTCCCTTCAACCAAAACCCTCTCCATTTCAGGATTTAGACTACAATCTTGAATTAATGGGTAAAACCCCAGACCCTGCACGGTTTTCAACCGATAAATATCTTCAAACCCCCGCCGCAGCTGAATTTGCGCAAATAAAAAGGGCCGTTTCCAGCCCATTCGCATACTAGCCGAAGCATTAACAACACATTTATAATACCACACCCCCCGATTTTTGGGCCAGAATGTTAAGAAATTTTAAGAAATATTACAAAATTTAATGAAAAAGGAGGGAAACAAAACCCGATGAAAGACACTCAGCAAGCGGCGATGCGCCGTAAATTTTTGGATGAATACTCTAAAACCCTTGATATAAAAGCCTCTGCAGAGGCCGCAAGGTACGGAAAGAAGACAGGGGCTGCGATTGCGCAAAATATTTTTAAAAATCCCGCAGCGATAAAGGAGCTAATCGCCCTCTGTGAGCACAAAACAGACCATTTGGAGGTGTGCCTCGGGTATATAATTTCGGGGTATTTAAAAGTGCTGAAATGGGCTCTCACAGCGGATGAAGGGGGTAAACCAAATGACCCTGCCCTTGCTTTGCGCGCCCTGGAGGGGATTACAAAGCAATTAGGGTCCGATTTTGCCTGCAGCCAGGCGCCTCCCGCGAACCCGGAGCCCGAGCTCCCCATTATAACTGAGATTAAAGGACTTGACACAGATAAAATATAGGAGAAACTATGACAAATAAAGAATTTAAACCGGGTTGCACAGGTCTCGATGCCCTGTCTGTAAAGATTTCAAAGCTTTATGACCGCCTAAACGACGAAAGGGCAGGCCAATTAGCCGATATAAGAACCGTAAAAGAGCATATTTACAATACTTCAAACGTAATCGGAGGCGCATCAGCCGCACAAAGCGGGCGTTTCCGCCTGCCTGATATTTACGAACAGGCTCAAACCCTTAAAGCACATATATTAGAGAGCCTCTCATCCCACCCCGAGGGCCTGTTTGACGTCTTCCCGGGGGGTGCGGAATATTCAGCAAACGCCCAAAACCAAAAAGCCATGCTGGTTTCGGCGCTTGAAAACACGAAAATTTCTGATAAACTCGAGCAAATTGTGACGGACCTTGTCGAATGCGGCGAAAGCATTGTCTTTATTGGCTGGAAGCGGGATTTTAAACAGGTTCGCCGCGCTGTTCAAAACGACGGTCAAATTTCCTTTGAAGCCGCATCCAGACTGGTTTACGACGGCCCGGTCCTGAAAATTATTTCGCCCGAAAATTTCGTCTTCGACACCGCCGCGGATTTTGAGGGGGCGGCGAAGATTTTCCACTCAAAGCGCACTGTGGAGGAGCTTTTGGCCGATAAAAACAATAATTTTTTAAGCCCGGAAATCGCGGAAGAATTGAGCTCAATTGCAGCAGGGAAAGCCGAAGCGGAGCTTGGATGCGGCGGCAAGCTTGATATTCTTGAATTTTGGGGAGATATTAAGGATGAAAACGGCAATTTGCTTCAAAACCAGCTTGTGATAATCGCTGAAAGGCGCTATATCATTCGCTTTGAGGAAAATCCGTATTTGAACTGCCCGTTTATTTACGGGAATATCCTTGAAAACCCTTTCACAGGGCGCGGAATGAGCCCGTTAAGGGCCGCAATCGACCTCAACAAGGCCGAAAACGAGATTTTGAATACCCAGCTGAAGGCCTATTCGCTCATTGTAAATCCGCCATATCTTGCGCCAAAAGGGGCTTTTAAGGGTGAACAACAGGTTAAACCGGGCAAAATCATTGAATATGACACGGCACTATTGCCGCAAATGCCCACACCGCTTAACTTTAGCCAAGCGCTTTGCGGCTGGGACTTTATAAGGTATTTTAAAGGCTCAATCGAAAGCACAACGGGCGTTTTCAGGACAATGGCAGGAGAGCTTGAGGGTGAAACCCGCACTGCAACAGAATTAAACCTTAGCGCAAACGGTCAAAGTGCACGTTTGAATATGTTTTTGGACGTTATAAACCGCAAAATCATTGTCCCCATTGTGCAAAAGACCGCTGACATTATTTCAAATTTCAAATTTGGCACTGAAAGCCTTCTGGCGCGCGTGAATGGGGAATTAAGAAGCGTGGAAATCACAGACGACGTACGTTTTGGGGATTATATATACAGATACAGTGACCGAAAAGCCTCTCTGGAACGTAAACAGCGCCAGCGCGAACTCGTACAGCTCCTGTCTGCCTTCGCATCCAGCCCCGAACTATCCTCTAAAATCAATTGGGAAGAGTGTTTTAAGCTTTCATTAGGCACACTTGGAGTCGAAAACGTCGAATTATACCTTAAACAGGAGGTTTCAGACGTTGAAAAACCCGAAAAGGAGCTGTAGAAGATGAAATACGAGCTTTTAAAAAGTCAGAAAAAATTTCTGGAAGTTCCGCATGACCTGGAAATGGACGTCTGCGTGTATCAGGGCGGTTTTGGAAGCGGTAAAACCTGGGCGGGGTCTTTGCTTGGGGTGTTGCTTGCATTGAAATTTCCGGGAATTATGGGTCTTGTGGGCGCGCAGACCTACTCTCTTGTGCGCGACACAACGCTTTCCAGCTATTTCGAGCATCTGGAAAATTTTGGAATGAAACCCGGAAAGGACTATTTTTACAACAAAAGTGAGCAGAATTTGGAGTTCAAAAACGGTTCCAGAATACTTTTCCGCCACTTTGACGAGCCAAATCGCTTGAAATCACTGAATTTGGGGTTTGTCGAAATTGAAGAGATGAGCGACATCCCTTTTGAAACGTTCAAAATGCTTCTGGGACGCATGCGACAGCACGTTTTACCTTCCTGGAAGGGCTTTAAATATAGGGTTTTCGGGCATACGAACCCCGAAAGCCGCAAAGGTTGGATTTATAAAACGTTTGTAGCCTCTAAAAGGCCGAATTTCAGGCTAATTCAGGCGGCATCCACCGAGAATATCCACCTGCCACGCGCTTTTTTGGAAAATATGAAAAATTTATACGACGAAAACTACTATAAAATGAACGTTTTAGGGCATTTTGACGATTCATCGAACAATTTGGTCGTGAAAAATTTTGAAACGGAAAACCTCCAAAAGATAAGCTACAGAGGCGATTTACCGCTTCACATCACGTGCGATTTCAACGTAGACCCGATGTGCTGGATTTTGGCATTCAAAGATGCAGACAGGGCTTACTTTTTCGACGAAATCATTCTTGAAAACGCAACAACAGTGCAGGCTTGCGAGGAATTTGCGCGCCGATACGGCGGACACCTAGGCAGGATAGTTATTAACGGGGATGCATCGGGTGATAACCGTTCTTGCACAAGCGAATACACGAATTATGTTTTAATGAGACGGTGTTTTTCAAATTTGGGCTTTAGGCGCGTGGATATTGAGATACGACCGTTTAATCCGCCTATAAAGAACAGAATAAGCGCGTTTAACTGCCTTATAAAGTCCCAAAACGCCATCAGAAGGCTATTTATCGACCCTAGGTGTGAAAAACTTTTGTATAATATTGAGAACCTGAAATACCGCGAAGGCTCGTCAATACTGGATTTACCGGGGTACCAGAAAATTCGGCAGCAGCCCGAAACGAAGTTTTTAGGGCACCCGTTTGATGCCGCAAGTTACCTTGTAGAGTACTATTTCCCGATTGTATAGGGCGGAAAGCATTGTCTGCATGGCTTTATAGCTATTATGTTACAATGATATGACTCTAAAGGCTTGGAATGAAAGGATTTCAAGGGTTGGACAATTAAAAACCCTGTTAACGTCTTTTGCTGAGTCGATTTTCTCGCTCCAAAGGGTTGAAAACGAGGACAGCGGATTTTGCGGTGCGTGGCAGCGCCAGCGAACGCACATTGTGAGGGCTTTGTTGAAAAGGCCGAACCCGCAATAATCCAAGAACGGTCCCGTCTTTGACCCCCATTGAGCCCTGGAACCTTCGCCCCCAAACCTCTTTAACGGTCCTCTTATTTCAAACCTTCTGCGCTCCAAAATCTGGCGAAAACCCTTGTAGAGTCGGGTTTTTAGCGCTAACAAAATGGAAATATCAAGTACAACTTCACAAAACTTAATAATATTTGCTGGAAAATTAATGAAAAGGAGTGGAAAATGCTGGAAAATTCAGATCTCTTAATTCAGTATTCGCCAATAATAATGCTGGTTTTGGTCTATTTTTTGCAATTAAAAATTTTTGTAACACCCGAAGTTTTAGAAAAAAAGCACAGGGAAATTTTGCAAGAGGCCGAAAACCGTTTCGCATCAAGGGTTGCAGTCCATGGCATAAAGGAGCAGATGTCAGAAATTAAGGAAAAAATCGATAAGATTTATAACTGTTTTTTGACGGGTGAAAAATAGGCTCCAAGACAGCAAAAAGCCCTTATAACAAGGGCTTTGAGCGTATTTATTTTGAACTATGAGGCTATTTTAAAAGGAAATTTCTGGAAAGGCTTGCTCTCCAAGGGTTTTAGCGCTTAATGTTTTTTAAAAATTCCAAGCAATGCGCCCGCCGGAGATTTCCTTTTAAGTTCCTCTATCTGCAGCTTTAGGGCATTTATTTCATAATCTTTTTTCTTCAATTCCGCGCTAAGCTCGTGATATTTTTCCATCCAAAATTTTACATTTTCCCGCTCTTCATTTCTAAGAATTTCCAGCTGCTTGAAACGGCCCGCTTCAAGCGCCAATTCTTCGATTCTGGAGATGAGTTTCAGGGTCATGTCTGAAGAGCTGGAAAGCGGCTCATGACTTTGGTTTTCAGAAGTTTCATACTGAAGATTTCCAGGTTCTTCCGAAGTGGAATTTTCAAGAATTTCCACATTTGTAACGGAATTTTCTTCCCGAAGCTCTTCCGGCTGAGCGCCTTGAGCAGACTGCTTTGCAACCTTATTACGCCTTGATTTTAGGTTAAAATTGCGGATTTCCTCCGCCTCTTTCCTCGAAATTACAATGATTTTGCCGCCTGGCGTCTCTTTTGATTGAAGCTTACCTTTGTCAATCCAGGAATATACCGAAGATTGGCTCAGCAGAAGGAGTTCCTGGGCTTCCTGTATGGACAGTTTTAATTCATTCATACCTTTTTTCCTGTATTTTCTAAAATTTTCCTGTAAATTCCTGTAATTTGATGAAATTAAAAGAATTTGTGCCGGACTTGACAAATATTGTAGCATGAATTAGTATTTCCATGATATAGTTTGTAACAAGACATGAAGACGAGCCGAAAAGGCGTGTGCTTCAAGGGTTTTGGGGAATATATCACACGCCGCCCGGAAAGGGCCGAGCATGTTCAAAACCTCGAAAGCCGCTTCACAAGTGCGATTACAAGCTATTATAGAGGACGTTAGTATTACCTTTGAAACTTTTCAAAGAGGAGGATTTTAGAAAAATAAACAAAAGAAAAAGTGCCCCAAACGAAGCACTCACACTACTTTTTAGATTATAGCATATATTTTTTTATATGCAAATGTTTTGTGCGAATGTTTAGGGTCAGGAATTTTGACAATTGAATATTTAGGGACCCAAAGGCAAGCGGAGCGCCGGTTTTGGACGTTTCAGCAAGGCATGCGCGCGGTTAATATTTTTTAAGAAAGCTGAAAAGCATTGATTAGCGCGGGTTTTCAGGGTTTAAAAGTTGTAAATGCTTTTTAATACTTGAATTTAGTCGGCTTTGTCAGATACAGCGAGGGCTTTATCTTGTATCTTTCCTTGAAATCATTGTAGCTCAAGGATTTAGACCATAATCTTGAGTTTATGGATTTATGGCTCCAAAACCTGACCCTACAAAAATTTCCGCCAGATTTTGGAGCGCAGAAGCTTTGAAATAAGAACACTATTGCGAAGCACTGCGCGCCAGGCTCTCATAGAGTTCAAGATGTGCAACAGACCGCCCTCTCTTGGATTATTGCGGGCTCACAGGTCTCAACAACCTGTTCGCAAAGGATGTTTCACATCCCGCAAAATCCGCTGTGTTCGTTTTCAAAGCTTTGGAGCAAGAAAATCGACTCAGCATCAAGTGTTAACAGGGTTTTTATTTGTCCAACCCCTGAAATCCTTCCATTCCAAGGGTTTTGGCCTCAGGG
>CANSKM010000097.1 GCA_947647475.1 uncultured bacterium | reverse complement strand
GTTTAATTATCACTCTGTTTTCAGGCAAACCCTTTGCCCTTGCAAATTTTACATAATCAGAATCCAAAACATCTAATAAATTTGCCCTCATCTGACGGGAAAGACCCGCAAGGGAAATCGTTGTTAAAACAAGAGTTGGAAGGAAAAGGTGGTGAATAACATCGAGCGTTTTTTCAAATAAATTCATTGAATAAAACCCGCTTCCTGTTAAGCCTCCAATAGGGAACCAGCCTGTTTTTTGGGCAAATATTAAAAGTAAAATAGCAAAGAAAAACGAGGGAATTGCCATGCCGATTGAAGAAAAAATCGTTAAAAAACGGTCAAACGCGCTTCTATAGTTAAGCGCAGCTATTACCCCAATTGGAATTCCAATCATCCAGGTCCAAAAAAGAACACTTAAAGAAAGAAGGATTGTGTTTAGCACCCTTTCTTTAATTTTATCGATAACCCTCTCGCCTGTGACGGTTGTTCCCATATCGCCTTTTATAAAATTTTTGGCCCAGTAAAAATATTGAACATAAACAGGTTTATCAAGCCCAAGACGCGCTTTTTCGTGTTCGAGTGTTTCTTTTGAAATCGCAGGATTTAATTTTAATTCCGCCAAAGGGTCCACGGGCGAAAGTCTAATCAGAAAAAAGCTTATAATCGATACAATAAAGATTATAGGCAAACTCTGAATTATTCTTTTTAAAATATAAACCGCTAACATAAAAAGACTTTACAACATATTATTTTATTTTAAATTAACCGCCCCGCCTATTTTAAGCGACACATTTTTATCCCGGACCAAAAGCCCGAAACCCCCGCACTAAAATTATTCAAAAAGATTATTTAATCTTTCCTGAATTTCCATAGGATCAATTTCGTTTGTAATGCCGTTTATATCATAGGCAATTTGGAAGAATTTTGCCGCCTCAACCTTTTCGCCCTTAATTGAAAGGGACCTTGCAAGGTTATAATATGCAAGAGCATAATTCGGATTAGCGTTAATTGCTGCCCTGAAACAATCTGCAGCCTGTTGAATATGCGCTAAATCATCAAGATAAATTACCCCTAAATTGTTATGCGCAATTGCATACCCCGGGTCGTATTTTATTGAAAGCTCGTATTCTTTTACAGCCTCGGTCAATTCGCCCATGCCCCAATATAAATATCCTAAATTACAGTGAATTTTGGAATTATTTGGCTCTAATTCAAGCGCCCTTCGATAAATTATAAGGGCATTTTTATAATCTTCCTTATCATAAAAAGCGGAGCCAAGGCTTATGTAAATATCCAATTCCTTTGGTGTTAAAAGGTATGCAGCCTGAAAAGCTTCAATTGCAGCATCGGTGTTTTTAATAACATTTTGCTGAACATAGCCTAAAGTCTGCGCCACAATGCTTGTCCAATCCTGTTTCGGGTTTAAGGTAATAGCGCTTTGATAATGAGAGACAGCTTTTTCATATTCGCCTTTCATAAAATAAAGGTTTGCAATGTTACTGTGCAAAATCGCATTATTCGGATGGATAGAGATAAATTTCAAATACGTGCTTATTGCATTATCATAATCTCCGATTTCTTCATAAGCCTGAACAAGGCCTGAATACGCAGAAAAACACAATGAATCAATCCAGCGGGCCATTTTATATTCAATGATAGCCTCTTCATGCTTTCCAATAGCCCTATAAATATCCCCCAAAAGGCAATACAGAGGTGTGAAACCCGGAACCTTATCAATCATTTTAACGTAATAATTTATCCCTGCCTCATAATCTTTCAATTTTGAAACATAGAAAGCTCTTACTAAATCCGGAAAAATTACGATTATTTTTAACTTTTGGAAAAAATCTTTCTTTGCTTCCCTGTCAAAAGGCAGAAAAAGATAAGACAAAAGAAGTTCAAGATTGCTTTGCAGCTTCGTTTTAAAGGAAGAGAAAAACAACACGCGAAGCAGCCTGTGCTTTAGATAATGAATTCTTGAAGATTTGAAAAACGTATATTTTAGGGCAATATCCGCCTCTTCAAGAGCATCTGTGTATCTATCCTTCTTTTTCAAGCATTGGGCAATCATATAGTGGCATTGCGCCCTGTCTGCCCCGTTTTTCAGAGCAAGGTTAAAATAATTTATCGCGCGGTCCAATTCGCCCTTGTGGAAAAAAGCAAAGCCTATTTTATAATAAATTTCACCGTTATCGATTAAAACCTCAGAAGCCCTCTGATATTGAATTATAGCCTCATCAATATACTGTTTTGCCTGATAAACATCCAAATGCCAATCCATATAAAGATCGCCGAGCCGAACGTGTAAATCACTTCTGTTAGGCTCTTTCATAAGAATTGTCTGGCAAAATTCAATTGCCTTTTGAATTTCGCCCTTCTTTTTCAGTTTATTTATCTCTTTATTTATACTTCTAATATCGGTGCTCAAAATACTTTCATCCAACAAGTCTCTTAAATTACATTTTAATTTACACTCATAAATTATGCAAATTGTTAATACTTATTTAAAATTCTCCGTTTTTGCCTATTTGCCGCTTTTTAAAACATTGTCCAAATGTTAAAAATTAAGATACTCTTCAGGCGCCAAAACCGAAATCATACTTGGGTTTTGAAGATATTTTTGCGCCACATACATAACATCATCCTTTGTAACATTTAAAATCATTTCTTTATATTTTTCTTCATAATGAAGCCCGAGGCCCATTAAATAATCATACCCTGCAATGCTTGCAAGCTGGGCATTTGTCTGGGAAAAATATTCAAGACGCCCCATGATATTTTCCTTGGCACCCGTAAGCTCAATATCCAGAACATGCGTATCCACGAGCTTTTTTACCTCAATCTTAAATCCTTCCAAAGATTTTTGAATATTTTTTGGCTCAGTCCCAATATAAAAATAGAAAAGTGAAGAATGACGCATAGGTTCAAGCGCGCTTCTTACTGTATATGCAAGCCCTTGCTTGTCTCGAAGCTCAACAAAAAGGCGGGAAGAGAGCCCCGAAGCCCCTAAAATGTTATTCATAACAACGATTTTAGGGTAATCCTCGCTAAATTGTGTCCCAACAATGCATCCTTTAAAAATTTGAGCCTGTTTTGCATCATTTTTTGCAATTTTTACAATTTTATCTTTACCGTTATCACCTGCAAAAGTAAGTACATCAGGAATTTCAGGCTTTGAATCAGAAGTTTTCATAAAAGAGAAATTGTTTGTAAAATACTCAACAATTTTATCTTCGTCTGCAAAATCACCCGCAATTGATATAACTTTTTTTGCCCTCATAATTTGCGCTAAAACATCAACTACATCTTGTTTTTGAATTTTTTCGAGGTCTAAAAGTGTTTTTGCACAAGAGTTTCCGTAATAATGCCCCTCATAAATCCCTTCTATAAAAGCATCTGAAGCCTTCAGCTGCGGAGAATCCAAGTCCGCAACAATTTCGCCTTTTAATTTATAAACTTCTTTTTCAAAGGCCTCAAACGTTGAATTTTGAAGGATATCCGCCAAAACCTCAAGAGCAAGGTTAAAATCTTCATTCAGAAAAAGGGTTGAAACCTTTAAATAATCCTGTTTACACTTTATTGACGTTTTTATTCCGTTGTTTTCGATAATATCTGCCAATTCTTCCGCAGAGCGGGTTTTAGTACCCTTTAAAAGAAGTTTTGAAAAAAGAGAATAAACGCCTGCGTATTTTTCGGGTAAATCTATTGAAAAATAAAGACACACGGCCATTCTCGGCGTATTTTTCGTATTTTTAATTAATATATCGATCCCATTTTTTTGGATTAATTTCATTATTTTCTCCTTAATTTAAACGCCCCTTGGCGGTTTAATCTGCCTTTTGACAATCGCCTTATCATAAGGCACAGCTAGGCTTTTGGCATTAAAATGCTGATAGAACATTTGTCTTTCGTTAAATATTTTCTTACGACAGATTCCAAATAGGCTGTATCAATCTCTGCAAGGGTTTTTAGGTACTCATTTGCAAGTGACACATCTTCCATAACCGTCATATAATGACCTATCGTATCTGCAATCTCTGAGACGGTTTCAGCCCCCTCGGCAAAATTTACCTTGAGACGTTTTTTTGCTTTGTTTAATTCTTCTTCCTTAATATTTGTTAACAAATCAAGCTCTGAGCGAATTTCAGTCACAACTTCATCCTTAAATGCAGCCTCAAAATTTGCCTCAATAAAGAAATTATCCCCATCTTTAAATTGATAATGACAGGTATCAATCTGATAAAAATGCGGTTTTTCGGGGGTTTCAATAAATTTTCTGTTCAGCCTTGAACTTTTTCCTTCCCCTAAAATCACGGAAATTAAATCCAGAGCAATGGATTCTTTGAGGCAGCCTGCCTTATCTGCCAAAAATCCCGCCATTATGTATCCTGTCTGGATTTCAGCCATTTCTTCAATTACAGTCGGGTTTTTAATTTGAACTTCAGGCACTCTCTCATCCGGGGTTAAAAGCTTCTTTGGAGCTGCGTTTTGAAAATTAAATTCCTCCTGAACCTTAGCTATTATGGCTTCATCGTCAAACTGGCCGACAATAATCGTTGTCATATTTTTGGGCGCATAGAAATTTTGATAATACGCCATAATATCATCCCTTGAAATCCGCGCTATGATTTCTTTTGTGCCGATTACATTTCTCTTATACGGGTGTTTTTCATACATTGCATCGTTTAATTTGTCATAAACCTTGCGCCAGCTTCTATCCTGGCCCATACGGATTTCTTCAATAACAACACATCTTTCACGGCCATCTTTCGGCGGAACCCCAGCAGGGTCGAAGGTTTGGCCAATTTCGTCATCCGGCAAAACAGGATCAATCATCATATCCGCATGCATGTGCAAAGCAAGCTCCAGATGGGCTTTCGGGATAGTCACATAGTAGAAAGTATAGTCTTTCCAAGTTGCAGCATTAATGATACCGCCCTTTCGCTCAAGTGTACAGTCAAATTCGCCCGCTTTATACTTATGAGTCCCCTTAAACATTAAGTGCTCAAGAAAGTGCGAAACACCGTTGTTGTCTGCATTTTCGTTGATTGACCCGGTTTTTACCCAAGTGCTCACATTCACCATCGGGCTTTCTTTTTTTGCAAGAACCAGCTTATGCCCGTTATCAAAGGTTATAAGCCTTAAAGGCTCCGGCAAAAATGGATATTCTATAAGCTTTTTTTCAACAATTTTTGACATATTATTTTCCAATCGTTTTTATAATTTTTTATTTCACGGTATCCCGCTCAAGGTCCGCTCTTAGGGCTTTTGCACCTTTCAAGTAAACATGTTTAATTTCATTTTGCGCTTTATCGGTATTCACAGTCAATAGCACTCTAAGGCACATTCTGATTGAGTTTGGAACATCCAATTCTTGATAACACATCATCGGAACAAGCTCAAAACCGCAATTCAAGCGGGCAAATTTAGCAGGAAAAGCAGCGTTTAAATCTTTTGTCAAAGTGAAAACCGCAAAGGCTACATCCTGCACTGCAACTTCATTTTGGGCTAAAATTTCGTTTGTTAATTCAACCGTTGCTTTTTCTATCTCTTCGGGCGTATTAGCCAAAACTACCGTAGCTCCTCGAATTCCCCGTGTTACCATATCTATAATACCCTCCACACAAGAGTTTCAGTACAAAAAACTAGCATTTTATAATATCCCCGGTTTTTATTTTAGACCCCAAAGACCAAGCATAGGCCGGCATTTCAGGTTTTCCTTCAGGTTTTACCGTCTCAATTAAAAGTGCAGCATCTCCGCATTTTACCGCTATTCCTTGCTTTCCGACCGAAATAATTTCGCCCGGCTTAAAATTTTCACACCCGAAATCGCAAAGTTTTGTCTTTAAAACTTTGATAATTTTGCCGTTGAATAAAAAGTGACAGGTATTCACTTCACAAAGGGCGCGAACCTTGTTGTGAAGCGAGTTTGCAGCCTCTTCAAAATGCAATTCTTTATCTTCTTTTTTTAGCTTGCACGTAAAGGTAGCCTCTTCCGCTTTCTGTGGCAAGGGTTTCAAGGTACCGTCATAAAGCCCGTGCAAAGTTTTCATAATAAGCTCGGGCGCTCTTTGCGCAATTTCGTTGGAAAGCAGGGGAAAATTCATCTTGTCAACGCCTTCAATC
>CANSKM010000096.1 GCA_947647475.1 uncultured bacterium | reverse complement strand
TTTTATCTTTTGCCCTGCAGTGTCAAAGTTTACAAAACTTTTTATGGAGCAAACATCAGTCACAACACAATCTGTGGATACAATATGTTCAAGCTCATCTAAAACAGAAAGTGTTTCAGACATTTTAGAGCACACAAAAACAACGTTACAGTCTTTAACATCAGAAATATCGGCACTTGCTTTTGTGCAAAATTCAGCCGCTTTTTTGTGGCTGCTTTTTGAAATTCCTACTACTTCATACCCGAGTTTATTAAGAGATTTTAAAACAGAGCCCCCGATCAAACCCAAGCCTATAACTCCAATTTTTAGGCCAATTTTCAGTTCTGTTTTTAAATTCCTATTTTCCATAATTTATATTATAATTGAAACAAAAGAACTTGAAAAACATACAAATTTAAGGATAATTTTTATGGAAATTAAAAGAGGAAAAGCATTCAAATTTGGCGATGGCATCTCAACAGACCACATTGCGCCCGGAAGACTGTTCCACCTTAGGAGCAATTTGGAAGAATTTTCAAAACATGTTCTGGAAGATGCAGACCCTGAATTTGCATCTAAAATGAACAAAGGAGACTTTGTTGTTGCAGGAAATAACTTTGGCCTGGGCTCTTCCAGAGAACATGCCCCGCAAATTATTAAAATTGCTGGGGTTGGCGCAGTTATCGCTAAAAGTTTTGCAATAGAAATGCGATAAATATCGGCTTATTGCTCATTGAATGTGACACGGATAAAATTGATGCGGGCGATGAACTTGAGCTTGATGTGAAAAACGGCGTTTTAAAAGATGTTACAAAAAATATTGAAATTAAAATTACCCCGCTTCCTGATGTTATGATTAAGCTTTTAGGAGACGGCGGACTTATTGAACACCTTAAAAAACACGGCGATTTTAGCCTTGTATAAAAATGCCTTTTGCCTTTGAAACAGGGTATAAAAGGGCGGATATTTTAAAAAGAGGAAAAAATTATGCACAATATAACACTTATCGAAGGGGACGGAATAGGCCCTGAAATAGCGGATGCGGTTGTAAAAATTATTGATGCCGCAGGCGTTAAAATCAATTGGGACAGGCAAACTGCCGGTCTTGATGTCATTGAAAAAGAAGGCGTGCCCCTGCCTGATAGGGTTATTGAGAGCATAAAGAAAAATAAAATTGCACTTAAAGCACCCGTTACAACCCCGATTGGTAAAGGATTCAGGTCCGTTAACGTTCAATTGAGACGAGAACTTGATTTATACGCAAACATTCGCCCCTGCAAAAACATTGAAGGAATAAAAACACCTTTTAACAATGTGGATTTAGTTGTTGTAAGAGAAAACACGGAAGACCTTTACGCAGGAATTGAGCGCAAAGTAGATGATGATACAATGGAAGCAATTAAGCTCATCACGCGCGGCGCTTCAACAAGAATTGTTAAATATGCCTTTGAATATGCTAAAAAAATGGGCAGAAAAACCGTTTGGGCCGTTTCAAAAGCAAATATCTGCAAGTTAACGGACGGCCTGTTTTTAGAGTGCGCAAGAGAAGTTGCAAAAAATTATCCTGAAATTGAATATAAAGAAATCCTTGTGGATGCACTTTGTATGCAATTGGTTCAAAACCCTTCAAAATTTGATGTTCTTGTAATGCCAAACCTTTACGGGGACATCGTTTCAGACCTCACCGCAGGGCTCATAGGAGGCCTTGGCGTGGCGCAAGGGGCAAACATCGGGCTTGAAGCTGCAGTGTATGAACCTGTGCACGGTTCTGCACCTGATATTAAAGGGCAAAACCTTGCAAACCCTTCTGCACTTTTAATGTGCTCCATTGAAATGTTAAAAAACATTGATGAATTTGAAGCAGCCGAAAAAATTGAAAAAGCTCTGTTTAAAACAATTAAAGAAGGTAAAGTTTTAACAAAAGACCTTGGCGGATGTGCTAAAACAACAGAATTTAGGGATGAAATTATAAAAAATCTCTAAATTTTATTGCCGCATCAAAGGTGCCGTATCAAAGGTATCACATCAAAAGGCGGCCTGTAAAAAACCTTTAAACAGTTACAACAAGCTTCTTACTGTTGTACTATATTTTAGCAAAAGCAATTCAAGTCTTGCTGTGATATTGTCTAAACCCTTGTTGTTTGTTGATAAAAGCTCGTAAGCATTTTCAATGTTGCCCTCAAACATTTTAAACGCTTCCATATCACCATGCCCGTGAGCATACATTGCAAGCCTTAAATAAAGGTTCATGGCTTCATCCGTATCAAGCGTTTTCAGCTTTGTCGGTTTGCCGTCACAAAGCAGCGCAAGCCCTGCGCCAATCATCGCCTTTCTTATTTCCACGGTTTTTGTGTTACGTTTTGAAAGATTTAAGGACGAATCAAGCTCTATCAGAGTTTTTATAATTCCCACATGATAAACATCTGCCATAAGGTCTGACCTTGCATCATCTTCATCAAAATATGCGGTTATTGCATCGCCTGTATATTCATTCGGCTTTGGCACGGGTCTTTTTCCATATTGAAGCGCCATAAAGTTATCATCGGAAAACCTGCTTAAATCATATCCGTTTGCACGAAACCACCTTAAAATATTATTCTTCACGGCATCAGGATAAATTTTAACTTTATAATCAGGCACAGAGCTCATTTTTTCATCATTTTTCACCTTTTTCCAGGCTTTTGACATGCACTTTGACCATTGTTCCTTTGCCCAGACATTTCTTTCCCAAAATGATTTCAAAGTCGGCCTTTTTACAATTACTTCATTTGTTCTTTCTTCGTTTAACATTTTTGCAAATTCTTCTGGCGAAATATCTTTTAAGCCCATAAATTTGCTTAATTTCTTTCTTATAGTCTTCGCTTCAGGCAATGCCCACGCTGTTATTGCAACAAGAGAAAGTCTTTCCGCTTCTTCAGGGTGGTTTAGCCAATATTGCCTCATCCTCTCTGAAATCGCAAGGCCTTTTTCCGGGTGTTCGCCATAATGTTTGATAAGGCTTTCTGAAATTTTTCTTTTATGTTCTTCCGTTAATGGCCCTCTTGGAATATAGATGCCATCCCGCTTTTCCGCCTTTCGTATTGCAGCCTCTTTCAGCTTTTCAGACATCATGCCTGTAATTCTTTCGTTATATTCTTTGTTTGAAAGCTTTAAAACGCTGCCATAGGTTGGGTTAAGCCTTGGAATGTTTAATTTTTCAAGCACGCCAAAGATGTTTTTACCCTCTGTATATTCCTTTAAATCGTTCAGGGAAAAGCCTTCTGCCCAATACATCTGCAATAGCTGAAGGGCTAAATCAACATCCGGGTCAAACGCTTCGATTTTATCATCCTTAACGTTATCTATAAAAGAATTTGGAGAATATTTAATTTCTTCATCCGATAAAACCCCCGCAAATTCAGGAAATTCAGCCTTTGCTTCATCCAATGTTTCCATTTGAAGCAATTTTCCGTATTTTTCTTTGTGGATATCAATAAGGGTTTTGTCTTCGGGGTTTCCCATATCAACCGTTTTAATTGCAAGTTCCCTAATGCCTTCAGGATATACGCTTTCAGGAAGCCTTTCCACAGTCTGTGCTAAATTTATGCTATATCCGCCCTTGAAATTTATCGCGCTTGAAAAATGTTCAAAGGTCACAGGTAAAATTGTTGATGTATTTGCGTAAGATAAACAATTAGTTGGTTTTTGGGCCTTTTTGGGGTAATTATTCAAGGCAGCAAAACCGATTATGCCATTCACTCTCATAAAAAAATATTCCATTGTCTTAAACTGTAGAGTTATAAAACGCAGGAATATTTTTAGTTGCTAAGTTTTGTAACCGTTGCTTAAAATAAGTTAAAATATCTTATTTTTGGATTACCTTATTCCAAACACAACGTTTGAAACGGCTGTCACTTTCTTTTCAATTGAAGAAGTATCGTTAATGCCCCAATCGGATACTTCGTTTGAATCCGGCGGGGTGATTTGGAATACGCCCATTCTAACGGAACGTATTTTACCGACATTATTGTGCGTTGCTTTTAACATTTCTTTAGCACGAAGCTTCGCATCAGCAGTTGCTTTCTGTAAAAGTTCCGCTTTCTTTTCTGAAAGCCCTGAATACATATAATTTGGCGCAAACGAAGAAACCACAATCCCTTTTTCAATTAAAGCCGGGATTTCAATGTGCAGCTGTTTAATTAATTCCACATCTTTTGAATTAATTTTTACAATCTGTTCATAGGTATAGCCTTTGATTTCCTGGGTTGAATAACCGTTTGGCGTTGTTTTATACCTTGCATAATCGTTTATGCCTAAAAATTCGATTTCATTATCTTTAATGCCTTTTGCCTTTAAAAACTGTACTACGACAGGTTTTTGGGCGCTGAGCATCTGGTATGCTTCGTTTCTTGTCACCCCTTCTGTTTTAATCTGAAATTTCCAAACCCCGGAATCAGACGTTACAATCTCGCTTGCAGAGCCTGTCACCGTGATTTCATCTTTTGAAAAATTATTTGATATAATTTTTGCCCCGAAAACAAGCGCAAAAATTAAGCTGAGCCCAAGAACCACACCGAATACAACAATTTGTATTCTTGCCACCTTTTCAAACATTTTATCCTCTTCCTCTTTTTTCTATTTTTCGATATAAATTTCTTCTATGTTATGAACAGTGCCCCCCAAAGATGTCGGGTAAACATTTTTAAACTTTTTCCTTATCGCAACAATGTTTACGGGGCTATAAAGATATATTAAGGGATTGTTATCCGCCACTATCTTTTGATATTTATTATACAGCTCTTTTCTTTTTTGTACATCTATTTGAACTTTTGCTTCGTCATAAATCTTATTCAATTCAACTTCAAAAGGCAAAAGCTTATCCGTTGATTTCATATCCTCATCAGTTCTTTGGTTAAAAAGGTGCAAAGTCCCGTCAGAGCGCCAAACATTGTTTCCCGCATGCGGTTCTAAGGGGTTTGATGTTAAAGACATAATCGCCGCTTCATAATCAAGAGTTTGAGTCAGCCTGTTTACAAGGGTGTTAAATTCAACGGGCTTAAAATTCACCTTTATTCCAAGCTTTGAAAGGTCTTCTTTTATGCTTACCCCTGTTGCTTCCCTTTGGGTGTTTCCGGCATTTGTTGAAAGTTCAAACTCAACTCTGTTTCCGTATTTATCATAAAGAATTCCATCTTTTAATTTAAACCCGGATTTTTTAAGCAATTCTTTAGCATATTCAACATCCTGACCATGGCCTTTTGCAACTTCTTCATTTAAGAAAATGCTTGTAATGCTCTCTGCTGTATAAAGAGGCTGGCCGACACCTGAAAGCACGTTTAAAACAAGGCTGTCACGGTCTATTGCCCAATCTATTGCACGTCTGAAGTTTTCATCGTTAAACCACACCTGTTTTTTCGGGTCAAGGTAAAATTCTCCTTTTTTATTCTTTCTTGTGTTCATATTAAAGGCAATAAAAGAGGTGTTTGTTGTGGGCCCGAGGTTGTATAAAACATAGTCTGAATTTTTTTCAAGTTCCCGATATCTTGATACCATAGACCCGGGGATTGTTGTTGTGTCTGTTTCCCCTGCTTCAAATTTTATGATGTCGTTGTTTAAATCGCCCACAATGAGCATAACCCACCTGTCAAGGTATGGAAGTTTGTTTCCTTCTTTATCAATGACATAATAATTCGGGTTCCTTTCAAACACAACGCGCTGCGCCGGAATATATTCTTTTAATTTAAAAGCACCTGAAACAATAAAGTTTTCAGGTTTTGTCGTTGTTGAATAAAAACTTCTGAAATAATCTTTTCCTTTATCAACTGCAGGTTTAAAAATGTGTTTTGGGGCAATTGATAAAGATAAGTTTCTTAAAAAAGGCGCAAAAGGAACGGGAGTTTGAAATTTCACCGTATATTTATCCACTTTTTCAACCGTAGGAAGTTTTCCTTCAACGTATAAAGCATCCCGCGTGCTTGTGTCCCCAAAGCCTGCAAAAACAATGTCTTTATATGTAAAAACAACATCATCCGCCGTAATTTCGCGCCCGTCCGACCATTTCAAACCGTGGCGAAGCTCTAAGATATACGTTACATCATTTGGAATTTCAAGCCTCTTTGCCATTCTTAATGTGACATCTCCCGTGTAGGCATCCGTGCTTAAAAGCCCGTCATACATAAGGC
>CANSKM010000095.1 GCA_947647475.1 uncultured bacterium | reverse complement strand
GTCCATGCCTGCGGCCCCTTCCGTTTTATATTCCGGCAAGCCTGCGCAGTGTTCCAATTTTTCAATCTTTAAAACTATGCTATCCATCATTCCTCCTTGTTTAAATTGTATAAATATTCTAAGCCCTGTAAAGTCAAGTCTTTGTTGATAAAATCTGCGCGCCTTTCCATATTTGGGAAAAGAACGCTTGAAAACCCGCCCGTTGCAACGATTGTTGCCTTTTGCCCGAGCTCCTCTTCGCAAAGTTTTATCATCCCGTCTATCATACAGGCATGGCCTCTTACAATACCTGAAAGCATTGCAGAGATTGTGTCTTTGCCGATAGCTTCTTTTGGTGCCTCAATTTTTACCTTCGGCAGCTTTGATGTAAAGCTGCTCAAAGAATTTGCCTGAATTTTAAGCCCTGGTGTGATTATGCCGCCCACAAAATTTTTATTCTCATCTACAATATCAAACGTGGTGGCTGTCCCAAAATCTATTACGATAACGGGAAGTTTATATAATTTTACAGCGGCAGCTGCGTTTGCAATCCTGTCTGCGCCGATTTCTTTCGGGTTTTTAAGGGCAATTTTAAAAGGCAGATTTGATTTATACGAAAGCAAAAGCGCTTCGATATTAAAATATTTTTTAAGTGCAGCCTTGAAAGTTTCCCCCAAGGGCGGCACAACGGTTGAAATTATGCAGGATTTAACCTCGGCCTCTTTTTGCACTGAATTTATAAGATTCAAAAGCAAAATGCCGTACTCATCCTGGGTTCTTTTAAGGTCTGATGCGACATTCCAGTTTATAAGGAGCTTTGAATTTAAAAAAAGCCCGATATTTGTATTCGTATTTCCGATATCTATTACAAGAAGCATAGGATAATTATGCCATGAAAAAAATGAGAGGGGTATGACAATTGAGTCATATTTTTTACTGTATTTTTAGGGTGCACATGTCATAAAAAGTCGTTTTATGCCCTGTGTCCCTGGCGGGACTATACTTCTTTTTTATGCAGAAGGTACTGGCGCACCTTCCATATAATACTTGCATCGCACATGTCAAAAATGGGCTTTTATGACCTGTGTTCTTGACAGAACCTACTTTTTATTCTGCAAAAGGCTGGCACCTTTTACATAATAAAAAGTGCGCTTGTGAAAGCGCACATGTCATAAAATAAGCATAATTTACAACTGAAAGAAAATCTGTTTGTTAATGCTTTTCGCCTTTTTCGTGGAAACCTGCCGGCTTCTAAGGCTTAAAAGTATTATTTTTAAAATAAGATAAGCAAAATTTGAATTATCCTAAATTAAACTGTCACGTTGAGGTTTCCCCCGCACCCGGAAGGCGCAGGAGGTGCACCTGTAGAAGCCGCCCCCGTTGTGTTTTGAGGTGCTCCGCTTGGTGCCATAGCGCTTGTAGCAGCGTATGTTGCCTGTATATTATTTGGTAAAGTTATCGGGTTTGATATCGGCCCTAAGCCGCGAAATTGCGTTGTCACTAACCAACCTCCGGTTTTTTATCCTATTTTTTCTTTTTCACTTCTTACACTTTAATAAAGTTTTTTAATTTGTCATGATTTCAGCCTTTTTGGTTTTTGTTACAATTGTTTACAAGGTGGCCAAAAATTTCCAAGGTAGAATAAAAAACTCTTCTCCGGTGCTTTATGAGCCATAATTGTAAACTTATGTTAAGAAAGTATATACAAAAAACGCAATTTTTATATACGAATTTACTTTATATAAATGTAAAGAGGATATAAGAAAGCTTCGAGAGGACCATAAAAAATGGGAAAGAACAGAGACTACGTTACCATAAATACCGCAAGACTCTTCTGCACTATGGAAATCAGCAACAAAGAATTTAAAGCAATTCAGCTGAACGAAACTCTTGCAAATCTTTCCTATGAAAGCGGAAACCGCATCACTGCAATCTTAGACAGACAGGAATGCGCACTTCAAGGGGTTGACCCGGGCGATTTTGACGATGATTTTTCAACCGAAGAATATGCAAAAATAATGAAACAAAGACAGCAGATTGAAACTCAATATCAAAGAGAAGTAGATGCTGAAATGAGAAGAGTAAAAACTGCCGAAAACACTATTCAAAGACAAGCAACACTTGTTGAAACAAGCCTTAAAGAATTAAGAGCAAGAAAAGAAACTTACGATGAATTTATGAACTCAATCGATTGTTCTTATTTTGATTAATAAAATTTAACAATATTTTGTAACCCCAAAAGCATTGAAACACACTTTCTTAAAAAGTGTGTTTTTCGCTTTATATCTCTTTTTCGCCGGCCCGGAGAAAAACTATTCATATATTTGAATTATTGATTTCGACAAAAAAATTAATTAAAGTATTTATAAGAAGCTGCCGATATAGAACTTGACGAGTTTTGTTTTAAGGGATAAACATTGCTTAATTTAGAATCAGAACTGTATATAGATGGAATGGATGATATTTTGTGCTCTAAAATGCAGACGAGCACATGCACCATTTTGCTTGTGGATGATGAGGTTAACAATCTGCAGCTTTTAAAAAGAACTTTCCACAGGAAATATAATATTTTAACAGCTTCAAACGGCCTTGAGGGGCTTAAAGTTTTTGAAGAAAACAGAGATAAAATTGCACTAATTGTATCAGACCACAAAATGCCCATTATGGAAGGTACTGAGTTTTTGGAAAAGGTGAATGAAATTTCGCCCGATGTCATAAAAATTCTTCTTACGGGCTTTTCCGACATTGAAATTTTAACTGATGCAGTTAATAAGTGTAATCTTTTTCAATATATTCTAAAACCTTTTGAACCGGAAGAGCTTACAAACATTGTTGAAACAGGGATTAAAAAGTTCAATCTTTCAAGTTCAAAGTCTGCAATATTAAAAGATTTAAAAGAATTATTCTATAAAACAATAAAATCAATCGCATCTGCACTTGATTCAAAAGACCCTTACACCCACGGCCACTCTTTAAGGGTGACTTTGTATTCTTTAATTTTGGCTAAAGAAATCGGGCTTGATGATAAGCTTTTAGAAGAGATTGAAACTGCAGGGCTTTTGCACGATATCGGAAAAATTGCAATTCCGCAAAACATTCTCTGCAAGCCCGGGAAGCTTACGGATGAAGAGTTTGCCGTGATGAAACTTCACCCGAGCAACTCTGAAAAATTAATTTTGAGCATTAAAAAACTTGCAGGCATTTCAAATTGGCTTAAAGCGCACCACGAAAGGTGGGATGGGCGTGGCTACCCCGATGGTTTAAAGGGCGAAGAAATCCCCTTGTCTTCAAGAATTGTTGCAATTGCAGATACTTACGATGCTATGACATCCACAAGGTCTTATAGGACGGCTTTGCCCCATGAGGTTGCAATCGAAGAAATTAAAAAATGCTCGGGAAGCCAGTTTGACCCAAACCTTGCGGCAAAATTTGTAGAGCTTGAGGCGACAATTAAAGAGGCCAAAGAAAACCCCGAACAATACTATTCAAAATACAGCTATCTTCAAAAAGAAAGTAATTTAAGAATAGTTTAGCCTTATTTTACAAAAAAATGCTATACTTAAAAAAAAGTTTAAGTATGGAGAAAAAATGTATAAAAAAAGTACATCAGTTTTTAAAATAGTCGCTAAATCGTTTTCAACGTATCTTAAAAATATACAGGAATTTTTAAAATATATTCTATACCCAATTTTTGGGCAGTTTGCAGGTGTTTTTGTTTGTTTCCTTCCTTTCTTTATGACGGGCGGAAACCAAAGCAATATCAACATTCCGCTTGTTTTACTTTGTATGATAGCAGGGCTTATAATCTTTTGCCATGCCTTTTGGAAATATCTTTTGGTTTCAGGCGGCCTTGTTTTAATTTCAAGACAAATTGTCGAAAACGAGCCCGTGCAGGAATTTAGCCGATATACTGAAATTTTTTCAAAAAGAAGCAAAGATTATATTAAATATCTTTTCATTATGATTTTAATTTCACTGCTTTTTGTTGCTGCTGCCGTTGTTTGGATGTTTGCAATGATTGCAAAGTATTATAATGTGCAATCAATTGATATGACATCCCTTGCAGGCCAGCTTCTGTTTCAGGCTCTTCCGCTTGTCTTAGCGATATTCCTTATTTCAAGCGTTCTTTTTGTGTGTCTTGAATCTTTTGCCCTAAACCCAAATGCAACGCCTTTTGGCGGAATTTTAAAGGGTATAAAACTTTCTGTAAGAAACTTTTTCCCAAATTTGGGGCTAATGCTTATACTGATATTAATAAGCGTTGTGTTTTCTGAATTTACGGGACTTATTTTAAAAAATGCCGTGTTTAATGAGGCGTTGTATGCAAAATACGGTGCATTTTCAGATATGGTGAGCCTTTTGGAGGTGACAGCGCAAGGGTGCATTGTAAGTATTCTTGTGCCGTTTATAACCTTATGCCGCACCTGGTGGTATTTAAGAATGGATAAAGAACACGCGGCGCGCGCCCAAAAAAGAGGCTAAACCTTTAAAAACCCTGGATTTAGGCGCTAAAAAAGTCGAGACAGGGGCTAGAGCGCTGATGTCTGCTTGAAATAAAGGCTAGCCCAGGCTTCCGTGCTCGTCTGTTCCGCCCGTTAAAAGAAGACCGTATTTTTTTGCAAGCTCAAACGGTTTTTTTCTTGAATGAAATTTTATAATTCCTCTGTGTCTGTTATACGGGTAATACGTTTCAATCCCATCCAAGCCAAAGCTTTTCAGCTTTTTTACAAGGTAATCAAGGCTTAAAACGGAAGAACAGCAAGGGTGTGCAAAGACTGCGATGCCGCCCGCTTTGTGGATGCCTTCAATTGCATCTTTCGGGTGTCTTGAATGAAAAAGGCGCACAATATCAAGCTTTGTTTCGTTTTTGTTTTTGGCGCAAAGTTTTTCAATATGCGGGCTTTTAAAATCTATCCCGTATCCTAAAATGTGGATTAAAGTTGTTTGAAAAAAACAGTCAAATTCAACGCCCGGAATTAACAAGGGGTCGTTTAAAAATTCGGTTTTTTTATATCCTTCAACCGTGTTGTGGTCTGTAATTGAAATATGCTTCAGACCAAGCTTTTGGGCTTCTTTAACAAGGGCGTCAAAATCTTCCTTCCCATCCGACACATTTGAATGGATATGAAGGTTTGCAATGTTAAAAAAATCTTCCCTTTTTAGGCTTGAAAGCCTTGCCTTGAGTGCTTTGTTTTCCATCAGTTGTTTTTTTCAAAATCGTCAATCAGATGAGAAAGTTCTTTTTTGGTCTTTTTCTTCTTTTTTTCTTCCTCATCTTCTTTTTCATCTTTTTCAAGAAGGTTAAACTTTTTAATTCTTGAAGCATTTAAAAGCGCAAGAGAATCTAAGGCGCCGCGAAGCTGTGCGGAGCGATCCACAAAAGTGTTTTCTTTTCTTTCTTCCTCGGGTTGTTTTCCTTCCTGGGCAAAGTATTCCCCGCCCTGGCCCATTTTATCATCCTGTGTTTTGTTTGCCATACCTGAAGCATCACCGGATTTAAAATTAAAGCCGCCTATTCCGAAAAAACCCGTCGAACGATTATCGACCATAGTTTTCCTGCCTTTTTACCTTTTTTCCTAAAAACCCTTAAAAATTTTCCTCGTCTTTGAAATTATAACACTTTTTGAGTCTTTAAGCAAAAAAGATATTGTAAAAAGATGTTTCTTATGGAATAAAACGTGAAATAAATTTTTTTTGCTACTTGTCTGTCCGTTGTTTTGAAGCTTTTATAGAAACGTTAACTTTTTGAAACAATCCGAAAAATATATATCAAAAAATAATGTTTTTTTGTTTTCCATGTAATAATATATAATGTAAAAAATAATTACGGTGTGAAAAATAAAATTGAAAAATATCTCCCAAAACACAACTGAAAATATTTCTTTTAAATCGAACCCTATAGAGGCTTCAAACTTGACTTCAAGGGTAATCCCCGAAAGCGTTCTTTTTGACAGAACGGAAAGTGCGGAAAATATTCAAACTCCCCTTTTGGATGCGCTTGAAAAGTATAAAGAAAGCCCCTGCACAGGGTTTCATATCCCCGGGCACAACAGAGGCCGCGGTGTTTTAGGGCGTTTTGAAGATTTAATCGGGCGTGATGCGCTTTTGTTGGATACGACGGATGAATTTGACGGGCTTGGCACGCTTCACCCTGCAACGGGTGCAATTGCAGATGCCATGCAGCTTGCAAGTATTGCATACAACAGTAAAAAAACGTTTTTTATAACCTCAGGAAGCACA
>CANSKM010000094.1 GCA_947647475.1 uncultured bacterium | reverse complement strand
TCCAAGCTGCAAAAGACGATATGCCTTTTATTGCAAAGATTTTGGAAAATATTAGAGAAGTTATCGCATACGATAAACAGCAAAAACAGCCCCTAATTTTAAGAATTAATGAGGCTTTTATATTTAAAATTGCCAGAAAAGCGATTTTAGAGAAGAATTCTACGTTTTTGATGTCTATTGCGGGTGAATCTGCTTCAGGAAAGACAACTCTTGTAAAAAACACTGCAAAGGCTTGCATTAAAACAGATACGGATAATGCCTATACAGTTATTTGCTGTGATGATTATTATAAAGATGCTTCAAAAGAATTAAAAGATGCAGGAAGCTATGAAGAGCTTTTTAAAACCGGCTTCAGTTTTGATACGCCGGATGCTATTGACCTTGCACTTATGAAAGAGCATTTAATTAAGCTTAAAAACGGCGAGACGGTTTATTCTCCGTTTTATGATTTTGTAACTTGCGAAAGTAAAAAAGACAGTGTAATTAAAAAGCCTGCAAAAATCATTCTTAACGAAGGTTTGTATGTTTTGAACGAATGCATGCGCGACATTGTTGATGTTAAAATTTATGTTTATACGCCTTTTGAAATCATCAAAGAGCGTTGGTACGCGCGCGCTGTTACCCGCGGCAAAATCGGCAAAGCTGCTGATATGCAATTCCATGATGTAAACCAAACGGCATTCAGATATATCCGCCCGACAATGGAAATGGCAGACATTGTTATTAACGGGCTTACAACGCAGCAATACATTGAAGAAATTGCCTTGATGTTTATTGATGCAATTGTTAAGGTTTTAAGGACAAGATAAAGTCTTAATATTGAGCTTTTAACAGTTTTTAAAAAATTTTAGCCCCATAAAATGGGCTGATTTTTTGCATTATTTTATTGGTTCTATTTTGTTTTTTTATCATTACATATCTAATCGATATAATATTCCTTTGAAATCTCCTGATAATCCAAAATAATAAAAAATACTTGACATTAAGCCTTGCTCTTAATAAGATAATATAGTCCTCATTGGGGCGTCGCCAAGTGGTAAGGCACCTGGTTTTGGTCCAGGCATCTCGGAGGTTCGAATCCTTCCGCCCCAGCCATTATAAAAAGACGGTTTATGACCGTCTTTTTTAGTGCTTTTAGAAGCTTTGCCGCTCTTTACACAGTTTTTTTGTATTAAGACATGCGCCTTTTTATTTATTTGCTTGAAATTTTATCATTCAGGGCAATATCTTTTTTGAGCTCATCTATGAATTCTTGCCTGTAAAGATAACCTAAATGTCCGCCATTGCTGATTAATACAGTATTTTTTCCTGTATATTCTTTTAATTTGCGCAATTGACCCTTGTTTGCAAAATAATCATCAATTGTGTGATAAATTTTATAATTTGAATTGTTTTTTAAATACTTTGAAATTGAGTGCAGGCTTGCTTCATAGGCTAAGTTATCAATTGTTTTATTTTCATCTTTTATTAAATATTTTTGCGCATAATCTCTAAAGCTCATGTTGTTGATATCACCATATAGTGCTGCTTTGTCGGTGTTTTTGTTATTTTCTATGGTATAAATTAAATCAGAGAGTTTTTGCCTTAAAATAAAGCCCGTGATGAGTTTTCCTTCATAATCAGAAAAGGGCAGTGTTTCAAGCTTAAAGCCGGGCTCATCTTTTTGATTGTATAATTTCAAAATTTTTGCCGCAGTAACTGCTGTTTTGTGCTTCAAATTTGACGGATTTTTGTTCCAATCGTCATTGTTCTTATCGAGCTCTTTTAGCGCAAACATAAGCTCTACAGGCGGGTTTATTGAAATAAAATTGTCAATTCCTAATGTATTTTCCCTGGATTCTTTTTCAGCTACAAAAAGCGTTGTAACCGCACCAAATGAAGTTCCAAGAAGCACTTTTTTGCCAAATTTTGTTTCATATTTTTTTTCAAGCTTATCTAAAATTTTTCCTGTGGCAATTTTCAACTGTTCTGCATCGCGGCTTGGAATGCCGGGTCTGTAATCATTTGGCATGCTTTTTATAAATTCCCAGTGAAAATGGCTGCCCTGAATTACAACGGAATATCCCGCATCATAAAATAATTTCGCCAAAACCACGGAGTGATGTGACATTATGCCTTCGCCTATTGAAGGGTATAAAATTGCTACAGGGGCGGATTTATCCCTTTGCATAATGTATCTGTATTTATATTTTTCGCGCTCAGGCGTGAGCTCGATTGAAGATGTTCTTATCCTTTTTGCAAAACTTCTGTTCCAAATTGAAAGCTCGCTCCAGATCGAATCATCAATCCCCGGAAGGTTGAAAAGAGCTGTCCTCATTGAATCTACCACGGGAGTTTGCGGGTTAAAGTTTTCTAAAATTATATCGGGTTTTAGCTCTTCTTTTGTACTTTGAATTGCTTCTTTTAAAGTGTCATCCGTATATGTTCCGCCCTTTAGAATTTCATTTGTTGCAATTTTATTGGTTTCATCTTCTGTTTTATTTTCAACTTCAGCTTCGCCGCTTACTTTTACAAGTTCTTCCTTCTTGTGTTCTGCGACTTTATCCTCATTTTCTATTGGGGCTTCAGAATTTTTTTCCAAGGCTTCGGATGGGATTTCTAAAACCTCTCCTTCGCCTATGAGGCTTGCGTTTGTATCTGCTGATGCCATAAGTTCCGTGCCGCTATCCACCGTCACTTCTTCAATAATTTTTGATTCAATATCTAAAACCTCCTGCCTATCTAGGTTAGAGTTTTTGATATAATTTTCCATGCCGTAAAGTTTTCTTGTAATATCATAGGGGTCTGCATATGTGCGCTCCATATAAATGCTTAAAGGCTGCATAAATGAAGTTCTATTTAGAAATAGCCCCATTTTAACGAGCGCAGCAACGGGGCTTGCAACGTATGTTGTGGGGTCAAGCCCTGTTTCAATCAGTCTTCCTGCAAGGGCACGCGGGGTTGTCGCATTAATTATGGGTAAAACAAGGAAGGGCCCTCTTTTGATTTTGCATTTTGAAAGCCCTTGTTCAATGTCTTCTTCCTGCGGTTCAAGCTTAAAAAACCTTTTAGCGGGGTCATACATTCCGCCAAGGCCAATGGTTGAGTTTGCAAGAAACCTTAAAGTTTCTGTTTTTGCTGCTTTTAAATCTTTTTGAAGCAGCGTGCTTACAAGTCTTTTTGGATATTCAATGTTTTTATAGGCATATTGAATTCTGTCCATTCCGTATTTTGGCATAATTGAGGCCCAAACGACATGCATCGGGCGAAGTGCATATTTGTTTAATTTTGCGTTGAAATTAAACATTTTTCGATTAAATTTTTCAAATTTGTCCTGCCCGATATATTCTTTGCAATAATCCGGATATCTGCAGGGGGTTGATGTTTCTTCGGCGCAAAAACCTTGTGCAAAAAAGGCGGATACTGATATAAAAATTGCCAAAAAGGCGGTAATTATCTTATTTTTAAACATTATTCTTCCTTAACCTAAAAAGTGGGTTGCCGCTATTAATTTATGTTTTGATAGCGCGATTTTCATTGCACAACAGGTTAAGGCAGGGGGATAAATAAAGAATGTATAAAAAATAAAAAATTTGTCGAAGAAGGGAGTCGAACCCTCAAGGCATAAACCACATGAACCTGAATCATGCGCGTCTACCAATTTCGCCACTTCGACAAATTTTGTTAAAGTTTTATTAAAATACTTAAAAAATTATACCACATTTTGAGTAAAATTTTATATCTTGATTTTTACAATAACCTTCTTTACTTTTTGTGTTTTGTTAGCCACGTTTAAAGACGGTTTATGCGCATCTTTTGGTGCAAAGAAGGTAAAATATCCTTCAGGAACCGTAACGCTTGAAGACGGACATTCTCCAAAGGCTACGTCTTTTTCATCATCATATTCTTTTGTAATTTTTAAATTTTCAAGGTCACCAAAGCCCATATCCTCAACGCCTGAAATTACATATTGAATATCGTAATATTTTCTGTGTACTTCAAACTCAGCATCTTCAGGCTTTTTTGTCTCATATTCCTGCAGGTTTGCAAAAATATCATCGTTTAATACATATTTTCCGGGTTTTAATGCTTTCCAGTCTGTAGTTTTTATAAAATGGAAAGCTTCTTCAATCTTTTTTGAAAGCGGATAGTATAATTGCGCATTTTCAAAGTTATCAAAAATCATATTTTCCTCCAAGATTTTGTTTTAAACTTCTAAAAAGGCGCCTCTTTATTAAGGTGGCGCCTTTAAATTTAACTATATTTTGAAACTTATTTTTCGTCGTTCCAAGAATACATTTTTCTTAGTTTTTTACCTACTTGTTCAAGCTGGTGTTCAGATTTTAAACGTCTTGTTGCTGTGAAGTGAGCGCGGCCGTTTTTGTTTTCCGCAATCCATCTTCCTGCAAAGGTGCCGTCTTGAATTTCGGATAAAACTTTTTTCATTTCTTTTTTGGTTTCTTCTGTAATCATGCGTTTACCGATTTCATAATCACCGTATTCTGCAGTGTCTGAAATTGAATAGCGCATTTTTGAGAAGCCGCCTTGGTAAATAAGATCAACAATTAGTTTCATTTCGTGGATACATTCAAAATAAGCATTTTCCGGTGCATAGCCTGCTTCAACAAGGGTTTCAAAACCTGCCTGCATTAAGGCTGTAACGCCGCCGCAAAGAACAGCTTGTTCGCCAAAAAGGTCGGTTTCGGTTTCTTGTCTGAATGTTGTTTCAAGAACGCCTGCCCTTGCACCGCCAATTCCTGCAGCATAAGCAAGACCTGTTTGAAGGGCTTTTCCTGAAGCATCTTGATGAACC
Source organism: uncultured bacterium (assembly GCA_947647475.1). Lineage (GTDB taxonomy): Bacteria > Cyanobacteriota > Vampirovibrionia > Gastranaerophilales > Gastranaerophilaceae > MGBC122484. The sequence continues at coordinate 1,506 of CANSKM010000094.1, read as the reverse complement.
GCAACTAAGCAAGGAACACCTTTGCCTTCAACGTATTCGCTTCTAACAGTGTGGCCGGGGCCCTTTGGAGCAACCATAATAACATCAACATCAGCCGGAGGAACGATTTGCGCAAAATGAATATTGAATCCGTGAGCAAAAGCAAGAGTTTTGCCTGCGGTTAAATTCGGTGCAATTTCGTTTTTATAGATATCAGCCTGTTTTTCATCAGGTAATAAAATCATAATTAAATCAGCCATTTTTGAAGCTTCTGCAACGGTTGCAACCTTTAAGCCTGCATCTTCTGCTTTTTTCCAGGATTTTGAACCGTTATAGAGCCCAACCACAACATTTACGCCGCTTTCGTGCAAATTAAGCGCATGAGCATGACCTTGGCTGCCATATCCGATAATAGCAACAGTTTTGCCTTTTAATAAATCTAAATTACAATCTTCGGCATAATAAATTTTTGTCATTTTTCCCCTCCAAAAATTCTCAAATCTGTCCTTTAAGTTTAATCCTATCAAAGAAAAAGGTCAAGTTTTATTATTCTTTTAGGGGCCTTGCTTTAAATTTTTTGATATAATGCTGATATTAAAGTTTAGGGGAATATTATGGCAAAAATTGAAGAATTTAAGACTTTATTTAATACTTTAACTTTATATAGCGGGGTTTTAAAGGATAGTCTTGTTGATAATTTCAGATACATTCTGGAGCTTGTTTCAAAAGAAGAAAATATTGATGAAGTTATATGCGCCTGGTCTGATATGGTAAATTGCCTTTATGTTGAAGAATACAAGGGAGATTGGGCAAAATATATCAATGATTTAATTTTATTTGATAACAATTATTTTACCCTTGAATGCGCAAAAGGTGGATACAGTGCGCTAAATCCAAATATTCAAGCTGCTGCTTCAAGCGATATAAGGGTTTTAACGGAACTTTCCCAAATTCAGTGCAGCGATTTTAAAGATTTATTATATTTTAAATTCCCGTATGATAAGGATACTATTGATTCTTTGGCATCTTTTGATACTTGTGTTCAAAAATTATCCGAAGAGGAAATTATAAATTACCATAAAACAAACGGAGTGGGGCTCTTTGCAAGGTATAAAGCGTTTAAATTCAATTCAAACTGCGACATTGAACCTGTTTGTAATCCTGACAGTATTTGCCTGAAGGATTTAAAGCGCTATGAAAGAGAACAGGGTATTGTTGTTGAAAATACTTTAGCATTTTTAAGAGGAAAACCGTCTAATAACGTTTTATTATATGGAGACAGGGGAACCGGTAAATCCAGCACGGTTAAAGCGATTTTAAATGAATATTTTAAAGATGGTCTTCGTGTAATTCAGGTGTATAAGGAAAATTTAACTCATTTAGACATTTTGATGAGAAAAATTGCAAACATTCCTTTAAAATTTATCATTTTTATTGACGATTTAAGTTTTAATGAAAATGATGATAATTTTGGGGCTCTTAAAGCTGTTTTAGAAGGGTCTCTTGCAAAACAGCCTGATAATATGC